>CAYXPX010000010.1:0-16306 GCA_964467335.1 Candidatus Woesearchaeota archaeon
AGGATTTTTCGGGAAATTTTTTTAAGGGATATATTGGATTACATCCGCTAGATTATGAGTGTCAACTGTATATTTTGAAACTTTTTTAAGTTCTTCTGAAGATGAATTAAATGCAATTGATATTCCGACTTCTTTAAATGCATGGATATCTGTGTCACTATCTCCAATATAAATAACTTCTTTTGGTGAAATTGTTAGGTCTAAACATAAGTCTTGTATTATTTGCGCTTTCTTTTCTTTTCCTGCACCTATTGGCCAAATAAATTCACCAGATACTTTTCCATCCCTTATTACTAATTCATTAGCAAATATATGGTCTACTCCATAATCTTTTTGTACCCTTCTGGCAACATCAATACTTGAAGCACTGATTATTGCAGTCATATAACCTCTTGTTTTAAGATGAAAAAAAGTATCTCTGACGCCTGGAAGATATTCAATAGAATTTACTAAGTCGTAATAAGGTTTAGCCTCTTTTCCTTTCCATAATTTTACAACAACTTCTTTTACTAGTCTGTTATAATCTGTATGAAGATATTTTTTAGTTAATTTCATGCCCTGCTTATAAGTCCCCAATTTCTTGTGAAGTTCCATCCAGAAGTTTATATCTTTAAATATTACCCCATCCATATCAAAACAAACTAATTTGTAAGCCATATATCTTAAAAAGAAAGCGTATTATATAAAGATTATCAAAAATTTATAGAGTTGTATTATCCAAAATATATTTATTATTACTTAATAACCTGGATAAATTGTACGTTCCATCAAATAAACTTCCTCTCAAACAAAACTCTTCTTGAAATCTCCCCGTGCATGTCGTTTTCAAATAATCTCTCAACATCGCTTCTCTTCTTGTAGTTGCTCAAAAGCCATGCAAGTTTAATGAAAGCAACCTCAAAAGTCATGTCAGAGTTATTTCCTAAAACCCCAAGGTCTGCAATTTTTCTTCCTGTTTCATAAACATTAAGATTAACTCTCCCAAAAATGCATTGTGTTGCCATCACTACAGGAATTTTTTTTGCAAGTTTTTTAAGCTCCTCAAAAACATTTAAATTCTCTTTTGTGGCATTGTCAATCTGGTTTATCCCAAGATGTCCAAGCCCTGTACCCTCAATAATGAGGCCGTCAAATTTTGAAAACATTTTAACTTCATCAGAACTTAAGTTAGGGTGGGCCTTGAGAACGCCAATTTTTATCTGCTCCTTGAAAAATCTTAATTTTAGGGGCCTTTCATCAGGTTTAATAAACGTTCTGAGTAATTCAATACTTCCATCCCTGCCGGCCTTTGCAATAGGATTTCCGTTCACAACCTTAAATGCATCCCTCCTTGAGCTGTGCAGCTTTTTTGTCTTGCATGCCGGAAGAATCTCGCAAAAGTCATCATCTGTCTCGCTGTGCATGCATATTGCAACTCTGCTGAAATTTGTTTTTATAATAAAATTAACAGCACATAAGATATTTATTGCAGAATCGCTGCTTGGCCTGTCACTGCTCCTCTGGCTGCCGACAAGAACCACAGGCACGCTCAATCCTTCAAGTATAAAGCTAAGTGCTGCAGCAGTATAGCATAGTGTGTCAGTTCCATGCGTTACAATAATGCCATTGACCCCGTTTCTAATTTCTCTTTCAATCTCTTTTGCTATTTGGTTATAATGATAAAACCTCATGTCCTCTGAAAACATATTTTCAATAAGCCTTGATTTTATGTTTGCAGCGCCCCTCAATTCTGGAAACATCCTGATTAACTCATCAGGGCTGAAGCTGGGATATACAGCGCCAGTTTCATAGCTTACCTTTGATGCAATAGTGCCGCCTGTGTGCAAAATAGAAATTGTCTTCAGGTTGCTGTTAAATTCAGCCTTTTCTATTCTTGCAATGGGTTTTTTAACCCCCTTTTTCTTTATTTTGTTTATTTTAGCTATCTTTTTCCTCTCAAGATTGATATTGTACCCTGAATCAAGTTTTATGGAAAAAATATCTTTGTTTGCAGAATCAATAACTAAACCAGAATATCTCTCTCCACTTTTAGTCACAACCTCTGCATATTTTTCTGTTTTCATTTATGTTATTAACCTCAACCACTTATTTATTATTTTCCTTTTCATGATAGCTTACCCCTGCTTTTTCAAAAAATACAGCGGTTTTTATGTATCTTGGTATTTTTTTTGCCTTTTTTATAATAAATTCACCCTCCCTCTCAGCCTTTTTAATGTCCTTTTCAGTCTCTTTTCTTGCTTTAGGATCTTCAAGTTTAAAAAATCTCACGCTTCTGGCAAGCGGCCTTAAAAATCTTGCAAATCTTGATGATCTGCTTCCATATCTTGCTGTCTCTTTTGCTATTGCCTCGCTCTCCCTTGAAACAGTTCCGATTTCCCTCTCAACTTCAGTGCTTACATGCACAACCTTTTGTGTCTGGGATATTACGCTCTCTCCAATCCCCAAAAGCTCAATCGCCCTCTCAAAAAACCTGAAAATCAGAAAAAAAGGAAATATGGCAATTATCTCAAGCCATGATGACTTTAAAAATTTAGGAAAATTTCTCATCCTGTTGTACTTGAATCCAAGATCAATGGCAAAAAAAGCAATTATTATCCAGTCAATTATCTGCACAAAAGCATGATATCCAACCATGAATTCATGAAAAAATATCTCCCCGATTATGATAAGAAATAAAATGCCTAAAAGATAGGGTATTGATTTGTCAACAAAAATCTCAAACTTGTGCACCGCTTTTTTCATGATATTCTGACTTGATACATCTAATTAAATTTTTTGTTTTGCTTAGAATATTATGACTATTATAGCAATAATAAATAGAAAATATATATTATATATAAAGAATCTTTATATAGCACTTGCCAGCATTATTAATAGATATACTTTTGCTTCATTAAGGTTTTACGGGCAAATAGAACCTTTAAGCAATATTGGGCAAATAAATTTTCTTAGGCTTGTACTTTGTAGATAGTGTTAACTACCTTTTCAGTAAAAATTTCAACTTCGGGCAAAGTTAAAACTTTTTCTAGGAAAATAGTGTATGAACTCAAATATATATTTTATTGTGTTTGAGTATATACATCACACTAATAAAAAACACGGAGGGTAGAACAAGAATGGAATTTATTATACAAAACGCGTTGGAAAATTCCCAACACAATATGTTAGACGAAAATATACAGGTCGGAAGGGCCAATATCAAGGTATTTGGTGTTGGCGGTGCAGGATGCAACATGACAACCTGGCTCTTTAAAAAAGGGGTCCAGGGAGCAGAAGTTGTTGCAACAAATACAGACAAGCAGCATCTTGACATGATGAGCGCTGACAAGAAGATACTTATTGGCAGGGACCTGACAAGAGGATTGGGTGCAGGCGGTTATGCTAATGTGGGTATGGAAGCTGCAAAAGAGCAGCTTGGTGAAATAAAAGAATCTCTGAAAGGAGCAGATATGGTATTTATCTGCGCTGGGATGGGAGGTGGTACCGGCACTGGGGCTGCGCCGGTTGTTGCACAGTCAGCCCGCGATGCAGGAGCAATTGTAATTGGCACAGTGACAAGTCCCTTTATGATAGAAAGGGCAAGAGTTGACAAGGCAGAGTTTGGTTTGCAGCAGCTTAGAAATGTTTCAGATACAGTAATTGTAATTGACAACAACAAGCTTGTAGCAATCGCAGGAAATCTGCCTGTTCAGCAGGCATTTGCTGTAGCAAATGAACTTGTTGCCACAATGATTAAGGGAATAGTGGAGATTATAGCAGTGCCAAGCCTGGTTAATCTTGACTATGCAGATGTAAAGGCAATAATGACATCTGGCGGCGTTGCAGTTGTCGGCGTCGGTCAGGCTGATGGAGAACACAGGGTGCAGGAAGCAACAAAAAGAGCCCTTACAAACCCATTGCTTGATGTCAGCTATAAGGGAGCCACAGGCGCGCTTATACATGTAAGCGGAGGTCCTGATATGACTCTTGAAGAGGTTAACAGAATTGGCGAGCTTGTAACAGACACGCTTGATCCTGATGCAAACTGCATATGGGGAGCAAGAGTTGATGAAAACATGAAAAGCCAGATAAGGGTAATGGCTATAATAACCGGAGTTCAAAGCCCGTATGTTCTTGGCAGGACATTAAACACAGTTGCTCAGACAGCTGAAAGGTCAAGAACTATGAGCAGAGAGCTTGGGATTGATGTAGTGCATGGAAAGCGCTACTAATCATATTTAGGGCATTCATAGGGTCGCCTCCTTAAATGAAACATCTCCATAGTTTCTACCTTGACCCTAACCCTTCTTCGGCCAGGCCTAGACCCCCTAGGCTTTGGCTTCTTTTTATTTTTTAATATTTGAATATATCCAAAATTTCTGGAAAACTTAAAATTAGTATCAATAACGTCCGAATTCTGAACTAAAAATTGCTTCATATAATTCCTTCTGCCCTTAGTTGCTTTAACAATGAATCATCAGTAAGTCTTCTATAACTATAAACGTCATCATTTAGATCATATTCTTCTCCTTCATCTACAACAATTTTATATCTCCTTGACAGACGTTTGAGTAAATCCACTAGTTTATCATCACTCTTTGTGAAGTCGATAACATTTCCAACATCAGTAATCTGGATCCCATACCACCCATGATAAGGGTCCCCCTTCTCAAAGTATACTTCATAAATGAAAACTCGCTGATCGATAGTCATATTCAGCACTAGCGGAATAAAACTTTTAAATCTTACGGCAATTTTCCCGTCCACTTTAATCTACACTCCTCTAAAACCCTGGATAATATTAGATCATCTAAACCAGAGTATATTCTTTGTTTATACCCACTTCTACCCATCCCTCTTAACCCATATTCCTTCCATGTTCCTAAAACTTGGCTTTGGTATAATTTTAATCCAGTAGTTTTCCTCAATTCCCTAGCTGTACGTGCAGCATTTCCTCTAAATCTCTTGTAAGCATCTAGAATCTCACCAACATATGGTCTACGTTTTGGTATTGGTCCCTTTTTTGCTCTTTCTGGTATTGCTAATTCCATCTGGCTTACTATACTCCCATCATCTAATTTTACATTAGTATTATACAATGTTTTGGCAAGACTTACATCTTCTTTTGCTAATTCAAAACGCGATAATCCTCTATACCTTCCTATATTTTTTCTATAATATGCTAAAGCTCCTCCTTCACTTAAAAATCTTCCCTCTCTTGGCTTTAAATTTGGTATAGCTAGCTCAATTTGTCTAACCACCATACCATCTCCAAGTGTTTCTTTACATCTACGTAGCGTAACTGATAAACTGCTATCAAAAGACCCTAAGGCATGTCTTCCTTCTTTTACAAACCTTCCATAAACATCAATATGTTTTCTAAAAAAATCTATTGGTCTTCCATTATATCTTCTGGGTTTCCATTGTATCCAAGGATTATCTGGATCTAAATTTACATAAGTTATTTGTCTTCCTGGTTGTTGGGATCTTTCATCTTCTTCTAATAATCTAATTAAAGTTTCTAATCTTATTTTTATTATTGGTATACCACTTACTATCTCGTTTTGAGTAAGAGGAATTCCTCCTTCGCCATTACTTCTATCTAATAATTTATGAACTAACTCTCTTTCTCTTTCATTAAAAAATCTATCAGATAATTGTGCAACAGTATCAAGTGATATGCCCATAAATAAATCTTCAACTTCATATATGTTTTGTTCATAAACAAAAGAATCAATTAAAGGATGTTCATTTCCTTCTCTTCGTGGAGCATCCAACCTTAAGGCAATTTTTTCTTGATATGACTGCTGAAAAGTGTCAACCAACCTTGAGATATATTTATATTGAGAATCAAATCCAGATATTCCTTGCTCTTTAATTTCTTGTGTAGCAATTGAGATTATCCTTTCTCTTTGCCTTTCAGACAAATTTTCGTAAGTTTCAACAATTTCTTTTATATTCATGGCAAACTTCCGCGCATTCTTAAAACACCACGATTCCTACAAATATTATTTACATAATAACTATCTCTTGTTTAAATATCTTACTAAAGCGACCTATTTTTACTTCTTCGAAAAACTTCGTTTTCCTCGAAACGTTGCACATTTACTTTTTCAAAACCTTTCTTAGTAAATCAGCGACAGGAGTCAGCTTTCCTCTCTCTTTGTCCTCTCTCTTTTCCCATTCTTCAAAATAAACAAAATTATCTAACGGTTCCCGCGTGCTTTTTTTCTCAAACTCATCTCCATAACCAAGTGCAATTACCGCCTGCGGCCTAACATCATCTTTTATTTTTAGAATTTCCCTGATTTTTTGCTCGTCAAAGTCTCCAATCCATGTTGCCCCAAGACCAAGCTCAGCAGCTTTCAGCAGTAAATTTTCAATGGCAGCAGCGCAGTTCTGCACAGCATACAATGCCTCACCCCTGACACCGAATAATTTCCTGATTTTTTCCAGGTCGCTTACAACAGCAATAAGAACAGGAGCATCAAGCATCCAGTACTGCTCGCTGCACGCTTTTATTATTTTCTCCCTGTTTTCTTTTTTTTGTATGACAACAAATCTCCAGTTCTGCGCATTTCCAGAGGAAGGTGCATGAACAGCAGCATCAAGGCATTCTGCAACAATAAACCAGGGAACAGCCAGCTTTTTGAACCTTCTGACGCTTCTCCTTTCCTTAATGGCCTGGTCCAGTTCCATAATCAAAACCTTTTTATCTTACTAATCAGATTAAAGCAGCATGGATTATAAAAACTTAACTGATTATTATGAAAAACTAGAGTCTACATCTAAAAGGCTTGAAAAAACAAGTATTCTCACAGAAGCATTAAAAGACGCAAAAAATGAGAAGAATGCAGAATCAATTATCAATCTTTTAAGAGGAAGCGTGTTTCCTGCATGGGAACAGAAAAAAATAGGAGTTTCAGACAAGCTCATAATAAAAGCGCTCTCTACATCAACAGGAAACTCTAAAGATAAAATAGAAAAATTATTCAGGAAAACAGGAGATCTTGGGCTGGTTGCTGAGGAACTGACAGTAAACAGGAAGCAAACAACTCTTGGCTCAAAAAAACTCACATGTGATTTTGTTCAGAACAAGATAAGGCAGCTCGCAGACTTGGAAGGCGAAGGGACAGTAAACAAGAAAGTAGGATTAATCTCAGAGCTTCTTACGTCTGCATCTCCAAAAGAGGCAAAATATATTGTAAGGACAATTCTGGAGCAGCTTAGGATAGGTGTTGCAGACGGCACAATAAGGGATGCAGTTGTCTGGTGCTTCTTTTCAGACAAATTAAAATTAAGGTATGATAAAAAGGAAAATGAATTAATGACTCCAGAAAGCAGCAGGAAAGAATATGAAAATTATCTTGAAAAAGTCCAGCATGGCTATGACATGACAAATGATTTCTCAGAGGTTTTCAGGATAATAAAGGAGGAAGGTGTTGCAGGCCTTGAAAGGATAGAAATGAAAGCAGGCAAGCCTATAAATGTAATGCTGTTTCAGAAGGCAAAAGATATTGACGATGCATTTGAAACAGTGGGAAAGCCGTGCGCTATGGAATTTAAACTTGACGGCTTCAGAATGCAGATACACAATAACAACGGTAAAATAACTTTGTATACAAGAAGGCTTGAAAATGTAACAAGGCAGTTTCCTGATGTTGTGGAAATTGTAAAAAAAGGTATAAAGGGAGACAACTATATTGTAGACACTGAAGTAATCGGAATTGATCCAAAAACAAAAAAATGGCTGCCATTCCAGAATATTTCTCAGAGAATAAAAAGAAAATATGACATAGAAGAGCTTGCAAAGAAAGTCCCGATAATGGTAAATGTGTTTGATATAATATCTTTTGACAATAAAATTCTCCTTGAAGCTCCTTTTAGCAGAAGAAGGCACACAATAGAAAAAATAGTAAAAATAATTCCGGAAAAAATTCAGCCTGTTCCTCAGATTGTGACAGAAAAAAAAGAAGAGGCTGAAAAGTTTTATGAACAGTCTCTAAAAAAAGGCAATGAAGGGATGATGGCAAAATCCCTTGAATCCCCGTACAAGCCAGGCTCAAGAGTAGGTTATGGGGTAAAAATAAAGCCGGTTCTTGAGCCCCTTGACTTGGTTATAGTAAAGGCAGATTATGGTGAGGGAAAAAGGGCAGGCTGGCTTACATCATTTACTGTTGCATGCGCTGACAATAAAAAAGAAAAGCTTCTTGAAATGGGAAAAGTTTCAACAGGCATGAAGGAAAAAGAGCAGGAAGAAGGCACAACATATGAAGAAATAACAAAACTGCTTAAAACATCAATAGAAAAAACATCAGGAAAAGAAGCAACAGTAAAACCAAAGATTGTTATTGAGGTTGCATACGAAGAAATACAGAAAAGTTCAGAGTATTCATCAGGTTATGCGCTGCGGTTTCCAAGATTTTTAAGGGTGAGGCATGACAAAAATATTAGGGATATCAACACAATTTCTGAAGTTGAGAAAATTTACAGCACTCAAAAGTCAAAAAAATAATATACCACTGCAACACAAAAAAGTTTAAATACCGGTTGAGTGGTACTATTAAACAAGCACCTTAAAAAGGTGGTGAAAAGGAGGGGCTTTTTATGATAGTAAGAGAAGAACTGTTGAGTAAATTAAGAAGATATTTTGGACTAAATCTTTATGAAGTGCGTATATGGACTGCATTGCTTTCTCGCGGGGTTTCAACTGCAGGGGAATTAAGTGATATAGGTCATGTTCCAAGAAGCAGGGCGTATGATATTCTTGAAAGTCTTGAAAAAAAAGGCTTTGTTATTATGAAGCTTGGAAAGCCAATAAGGTATATTGCTGTTGAACCTCTTGAGGTTGTTGAGAGGGTAAAAAAGAATATACAAAGAGAGGCTGATGACAACGTCTCAAAATTAAAGGAGTTAAATAACAACGACGTAATAAAAGAGCTTGACACCCTCCATAAGGAAGGGATAGAGTTTATTGATTCCACAGATCTGTCAGGAGCAATCAGGGGCAAGCAAAACCTGTATGCGCATCTGGAACAGATGGTAAAGAATGCAAACAGCTCTGTTACAATTGTTACAACCCCAAAGGATCTTGTAAGAAAAGTTGAAGCTTTGAAAGGCACATTGCAGAAGCTCAGCAAGAAGGGTGTAAATGTGAGAATTGCTGCACCCCTGACAAAAGAGTGTGCAAACGCAGTAAAGGAATTAAAAGGGATAGCTGATGTAAGGGACAGCGGAAAGCTTGGCGCAAGATTTTGTATAGTTGACGGCAAGGACCTGTTGTTTATGGTTATGCATGATGAAAAAGTGCATCCAACATATGACATCGGGGTATGGGTGAATACTCCGTTTTTTGCTTCAGCTTTGGAAAATATGTTTGAGGCAGCATGGAAAGATTTTGTTCCGGCAAACAGAAAACTAAAGTAAAATTTATTTTTTAAAATGAACAAAACACTTGCATCAATTGTTTTAGGATTGGGTATATTGACTCCAATATCTTTAGACGCTAGTATCATAGTACCTTGCATAATCAACGTAAAAACAATAAAGGAATATCCTGCAACTCCGCTTAACCCAATAAATCCAAGGGATTACCAAACAGATTATCTTAGCCTTAATCAAAAATATCAGTTTGGAGCAAGGTATTCTGTAGTGGACGAGCGTTATGAAGAAAGTGTATGTTCTTCTTTACTCCCAAGAGGAATAACAATAGTCAGATTTGCAGAGTAATTTTCTATATAACAAATTTTATATAATCCTAAAAGTTAGATAAACTAAAAATGAGGGCAATAATATCTGCACTGTTGTTGATTGTATTATTCACTGCAATAATAGGCGCAGCATACTCAGATTCCCTGCCAATAGTTTTAAGGCCTAAAATAAACGGGCAGATACAGCCGAATGCAGCATTTAATTATACATTTTCATTTGCTTTAGACAGCGGCTGCACAAATATATTATACACAAATTTTACATCATTGGTGACAGACGCTTATGGCATAGGATTTGTAGAGCTTGACATATCAAGCCTTGCAGAAAGTCCGCAGTATCTCTGTGAATATAGGAATAGTGTCTTGAGAAGGGTGCATCCAATTGGAACAGCAATAGCAAATAGGGGATTATTTTACAGCAATATTTCTGCCGATTTATTAAATGTTACAGGAGATGTTTCAGCCTCAAGATTTTTGGGAAACGGCAGCATGCTTCAGAGCGTCTATGCTGAGGCTATAGCAGACAATGTTGTTACATCAATAAAAATATCTCAAAACACAGTAAACACAACACATATTTTGGACAGCACAATAAGCAGTTTTGATCTGTCACCAAATTCAGTTAATTCTTCGCACATAATGGATTCAGAAGTTACATCAGATGATATTGCACCAGGTTCTGTAAACGCCATCCACATAAATGCAAGCCAGGTAAATTCCTCGCATGTTCTTGATAATTCTCTGACAGATGAAGATATTTCTGATTCAGCAAATCTTACATTGGGTTCAAGAATAAGTTTTTCTCTTGGTTCAGTCATGGAAAATATAATAACAAACTGGCTGAGGATAACAGGAAGCCTGGATGTAACTCAGAATGTATCTGTCGGCGAAGAAGTTACAATTGGAGGGGTAAGTTCTGATGGCGATGGAAGAATATTATGTATAAGATCTGACGGCGCATTAGGCACATGCTCTGATCGCATAAGAAACAGCGGCGGAATTTCTGTATGCACATGCGCATAAAATGAAAAAAATACCAATAGTAATTTTTTGTCTTTTGATGTTAATTTCTTCTGTTTCTGCATCTGATGATGAGCTTTTTATTGTGCAGGGAGATGATGAGCTTATGTTTGCAGGTGTTTTGGATGATGAGTCAGGTTTTTTTTCAGGTACGCAGCAGAACCAGCAGTCTGGCTCAGGGGCACAAAGTGCAGCGCCATCTGGAAACAGCGGCACAGGCAGAGATAATCCTGAAGAAATACTTACTAGGGAAACAGAAAGCAGTAATACTGAAGAAACAATAATTGGGGAAAATCAGGAAGATATAAGCCTGCTTGGCAGGGAAAACCTATTTGATATAAATATAAAGATTGATCAGAGATCAAAGAATGTAAAGCAGAATGAAGATGTTCTTGCTGTTGTAAGTCTGCTGAATCTGGGAAATCCTGGAAGAATAAACACAAGCATACATTATTGGATAGAAGGCGAAGATTTGTTATATGAAGAATATGAGAATATTTCTGTAGAAACCCAGAAAGAGTTTATAAAAAGATTTAATGTTGGGAAAAATATGCCTCCAAAAACATACACCCTGAATGCAGAGCTTTCATACGAAGGCCAGCTTGAGCCTGCATATTCATCAGACACATTTCAGGTTTTTGAAAAAAAATTTAATTATTTGTATGTACTGCTGATATTTGCTGTTCTCCTGTTAATTTTGTTTGCAAAAAGAAAGTTTCTTGTCATAAAGAGGCAAAAACATGGAAAATTTTGATGCAAATCTGCATAGAAACTTTAATTAATGCCGCATAACTAAAAAACGAAAAAAGGATGATGCAAAATGTCAAGGATGGAGTCGCCAAGTTCAATAAATACATACAAATTGTGCAAAAGAAAGTATTACTATAGTTACAAGCTGAATCTCCCGAGAAAAGAGAATATATCCGCAATAACAGGCAAAACAGTGCACGAAACACTTGAAAATTTTTTTAACATAAACACAGCTGATTTTAAAAAATCAGATTATGGGGATTTTCTTAAGCATGAACTGCTGGCGTTGTTCAATAAATCATGGACAAAGGCAATGCCGGATTTCTCAAAGCTTGAAAACAGCAAGGAAACAATCAGGGAGCATTATGAGGCAAGTTTATTTATGCTGAACAATTTTATAGAAGACTTCCTTTCAGCATTAAGCGCTGAAATAAACGGCAGTACAGTTCAGGAAGCCTTCAATAAACTGAAGCCTAAGACAGAGATATACCTGCGGTCTGATGAATATGGTGTTCAGGGTTTTGTAGATGCAGTCATGGACATAGGTGGTGATATTTACATCATAGACTACAAGACAAGTTCAAGGGATGACATTACAGAGGAATATAAACTGCAGCTTGCGATTTATGCCATGTTATATAAAGAAAAATATGAGAAAATTCCAAAAAAAGTTGGATTGCATTTTCTTCGTCATGGAACAAAAAAATTCATCGATGTTTCAGATGAATTATTAAAAAAAAAAAAAAAAGAATGCGAATTGATACATATAAACACAGAGAGCAACTCAATAGATGATTACGATAAAAATCCAGGACCTTACTGCAGGTGGAAAACAGGGCAGTGCAGTTTTTATGACATATGCTACGGCGTTAAAAAACTTGAAGATTTTTATAAAAAAGAAAAATTAGTGCAGATTAAAGATGATTAAGGAAACAATATTATTGGTTTATCTGGTTTTATTTTTGGTATATCTTGCAGTAAAAAGCATTGTTTTTTATAAAAAATTTTCTGTGAATCCATTTGCTTTTTCTTATGGCGCAGTCAGGGAGAAACTGCAGTGGTTTGGATTGTTTTTTATTTTGCTGATTTATGGTTTTTTTATTGTTCTTTTTAACCTAAAAATGTTTGGTCCTGCATTTGAAAATATTCTTTTGGACATTCTGGGATATTTTTTGTTAATCAAGGGCTTTATTTTATTTGTAATATCGCATGCGCAGATGGGAAAATCATGGCGGATGGGTATTGATAGCAGAACAAAAACAAGATTAGTAACAAACAGGCTCTTCAAATACAGCAGAAATCCAGTTTATCTAAGCTTGTTGGTGCAGGCCACAGGAATTACAATCCTGGTGTTTAATATTACGACTATTATTGTATTAATCCTGTTATTAGTTAATTTTCATTTAGTAATAAAAAGCGAAGAAAGTTTTTTGGAAAAAAAATTTGGGAAAGAATACACAAAATACAAAAATAAAGTTAGGAGATTTATCTAAAATTTGTATAAGAAAGGCACAGATTTAAATAATTCTGCCTGCCTGATGGTTCGTAAAAGTCTAAAGGCAAAAAATGATGTCTCCCGTTTCCAAAAAGGTAAGAATCAAGGTAGCATGCTGATTCATCCATCGCTCTGTTTCTGTTTAGTACAAGGGACATTCTCTCTATTTCATCAAGTTCAAAATCTAAAAATGGTAAAAATCCGCTTCTGTCATATGCCATGACTATTTCTGCAAAACACCTGGCTCTTGCTTCTTCTCTCCCATATATACCGCTTCTGAATCTTCCGGCAGTGCAGGCATTTACCCACTCCCCTTGTTGTTCATAATTTATGTGTTTGACAGAAGTAGTTATGCCTTCTTCACCAGATGTTTCTACTGCATGCAAAAACCTATCAAAATTATCCCTAAGATTTTGCGCATAATCAGTCCTGTTTCTGGAAACGCATTTTGATAAAGTATCAAATTTCTCATCTTCAAATCCCATTGCATCAGCCAGTATGGCTGCCTCTTCGCATTCTTTTGCAACAAATCTTGCCATTCTGTAATCCCTATACATATCAAGTAATCCGTATGCATCTTCTCCGCTTGCCTCTCCAAGGCATCTCTCAAAATATCTTGCTTCTGCAGCATGGTGGCCAATAGATTCAATGTCTTCGCTGATGTTAAGCCTGCTTTTTAATAATGCTTCAAGTTCTCCAGATAATATAGAAGGATCATTCCTCTCGCCGTACATAATTTCCATATGTGTTGCTTTTAGCCTTATTTCCTGCCTCCAGTGATCAGCATCTTTAGTATCTTTATCAGTACCACACCTAAACATTCTGTAATATTCCTCTGCAAGCGCTTCAATGTCACTGTCTCTTTCTCTGAGTACTTCGTCTATCTCTTCAGTTAACCTTCTGATTTCTTCTGTCTTTTCTAAAAAAGGATCTTCAAAAGCGATGTTTGCAGAGTTTCGGTATATGTTTAATTTTAAGCCAACTAATTTTAATTTCCTTGAAGAATCTGTCTCTGTATTTCTGTCTGCTTTGTTATCAAGTGGTTCTGCATATGGATTAATATAGAATATTGTGGCGTAAAGCCCAATAGATAACACGCTTCCAAGCACAAATTTCCAGTTAAACATTTAGTTTTTTGACAATGATAAATTTATAAAATTAGCTCTTCTGCAACAATATCATCTTAGGTATATTAAAATCTTTGTTTCAATCACCTAGAGATATCATTAAGTCTGTTTAATCAGGAATGGCGCATGCCCTTGTACAGCTATTTCCGCAGCAGCTTCCTATATCCCCTAAAATTGCACCGCGCGGGCATTTGCTTTTTACTTTTGGTCTGTGGCTCTCCTGCTTATGGCCGTATGAAAAAATAACACCGCCATAGCTGGTATTTTTTAATAATGGTGGGCTGGCAGAAGAATAAACGGTTTTTGTTTTATATCCTTCATCTTTTGGAGCATTATAGCCTTCAGCCAAAATACTTCTCCTTGTAGAATCTTATAAGTTCTTCAACAGCAGGTATTACAGCTTTATTGCCTATTCCTACCTTTAATTTCTTCTGAACATCTTCCATAGTTAAGGCGCCGTCTAAAACAGCTTCTTCAATGTCTTTATCTGTAGTTTTTGTGTCAGGATCAACAATTCTTGCGCCTTCAACAATTATTCTGCTGATTTGTTCTGATTTCCTGAAGTGGTCATTTATTGCACTTCTTAATGCCTTATCGCCCAATACAGAGCAATGGAACTTTCTACTAGGTAATCCACCAAGTCTTGCCATTATACCTTGCGGTTTTAATTTTAATGCATCATCAATTTTCATTCCGCCATTTTCAGTTACCATTACTGACAACATTGAGGTTGAACTTATTGCAGACCCGCAACCAAAAGTTTGCCATTTCATCTCTACAATTCTATCATCATTTTTGTCAACTTTTATCCACATCTTCATAGCATCTCCGCAGGCAGGCGAGCCAACCATTCCAATCCCATCACAAGTTTTTGCATATTCTTCTGCTTCGTCATCATTAGGTAAAAGGTTTTTAGGACTAAAAAAATGTTCTTTAACTGTATCTGTATAAAACCATTTTTTGCTGTCTACTTTTGCTTTGACATCTGGATGTAAACTCAGTTTCGATTGCGTTTGTGCTTCCATTTTTATTTTTTCCTCCTTGCTTCAATTATATGTTCAGCAGCAACATTAACCGGACTTATCGTTCTTAGTATTTTCACAATTCCAGGTAAAACTTCCAAAACCTTATCCACATGTTCTTCTGTAGTTTCTCTTCCTAAAGTAAATCTTATGCTTCCATGTGCAGCCTCATATGGCAAGCCTGTAGCAATTACAACATGGCTAGGATCTAATGTTTGTGAAGTACAAGCACTTCCAGTTGAAGTATAAATGTTGTATTCATTAAGGTATAATATCAAAGCTTCTCCCTCTATGTCCAAAATGCTTACGTTAGCATTATTTGGCAGTCTTTGGGTTGGATGCCCATTCAAGAAAGTTTTTGGTATTTTCTCCAAAACCCCGTTTACAAGTTTGTCCCTTAATTTTGTTAATTTTACAGTTTCTTCTTCTCTTTCAGCTTGTGCTAATTCAAAAGCCTTGGCAAAACCCATTATTCCAGAAACATTTTCAGTTCCTGATCTTAAATTTCTTTCCTGTCCGCCGCCATGTATCAAAGGAATAAGCTGAATCCCTTGTTTTACATAAAGCAGACCAACGCCCTTTGGACCGTACAATTTGCTTGCATTTACAGTCATCATATCAACATTTAGTTGTTCCACATCCAAGCTGCAATATCCTGCAGCCTGGCAGGCATCAGTATGAAAATAAATATTATTTTTCTTTGCTATCAATCCAATATCCTCAATTGGATTTATTGTTCCAATCTCATTATTGGCATACATTACAGTAATTAAAATAGTATTTTCCTTTATTGCCTTCTCAACATTTTTAGGATCAACCACCCCATATTCATCAACATCAAGGTAAGTAACCTCACAATTCTCAAATTTTTCAAGATATTCGCATGTTTCCAGAACAGCGTGATGCTCGCTTTTTGCTGTTATTATATGGTTTTTTTCTTTTCCAAGTTTTTTCATGGCTTTAACAATCCCTTTTAAGGCAAAGTTAATGCTCTCTGTGCCGCCGCCAGTGAAGACTATCTCTTTTGATTTGCAGTTTAAAATTTTAGAAATCCTCTCCCTTGCATTCTCAATAGCATCTTTTGCATCAAGCCCCTTTCCATGAAAACTTCCAGGATTGCCGTAAATACCATCAAGATATTTCAGCATCTCTTCCTTTACCTCAGGCCTTGTTTTTGTTGTTGCAGCATTATCTAAATAAATT
>CAYXPX010000010.1:16316-21309 GCA_964467335.1 Candidatus Woesearchaeota archaeon
ATTTGTCTCCTGATCTGTATTAAATTTTGTTTTATTTGTGGCAGCTCAAAACACGCATTGCATTCGTTTAACTCTTTTTTTAATGTTCTATGAATGCTGCATACGATCTTTTCTTTTCTTGATAAATTTAGTAAATATTGTATATATTTTATTGAATCAAATTCATTGTTTATATTTCCTGCAGCCTGATTTATATTATTTTTTAGTATTTTTGTCAGCTTTATTTCATTTCCCCTTTTTCCGCTCATATACTGGTTTATCGCAGCCTTTGTAATCCCAAGCCTTTTTTCTTTTTCTGTCTGCTTTAGTCCATTAGAATTCATGGCAATTGCTATTTCTCTCCTGATGGCAGGGATAACATACCATACCTCTAGTTCCTGAATAAGCTCCATGCTTTTGTTAGATAATCAAAGTTTATAAAGTTAACGATAGTTAATAAAAAGCCTCATACAAACATTGCTTATAAAATTAATTGGGGACGCAGGGATTCGAACCCTGATCAAACGGTATCTTCATCATGCGACATACCATTTTTATATCATCGCTTTTCAGCTCATCGCTCCATAACTGGAGCCGCTTATAATAGCCAGGTTATACTACGCCCCCGTATTGTATTATTAGGAGTCAGTTGTTTCTATTTAAAATCTGCTGTTTTCAAGAAAAAAGTTTGTTATTGTTCCATTCTTTCTAATCTTATGTTCCAGCCATCAAGCTTTAAATCAACTTCTCTTACATCATCAATTATAATCTCTAATTCCCCTAAACCAAAATTTTCCCCCATATTCTTTATACCACTTAATTTTGGTTTTGCATTTTCAAGTGCTTCACTAAATTGCCCTGCTACTTCATAATGTACAGATCCTAGCAAACAGTCCTTGCCTTGAAATGCGCTGTAGTGTATTGCAAATAGCTTGTATCCCATCAATCAAAATGTAATATAGCAGATTATTAAAGATTTATCTAATCAAAAATATCTTTTAAACAAGGCGCAACTTTTAAATCAAGCATTGTTAATAATCCTGGCTCACAGCTTAAAACAGCAGGAATTAAATTGACTGCATGCGCTGTTGTCGTTAAGTCTCCAGAAGGAACATTCATTGTATTTATCAGATTGGTATGCTTTCCATAAAGATAGACTGTGTGTTTGTAATCTGCCTTTGGGTCAACCCTCCCAAGTTCTTCCAGAATTATTTTTGCCTTTCCATTTGAATAACCAACACCAACCTGATCAAAGCCGCATACTCTTCCTTTGGTCACGCTTTTATATCCTGGAACTTTAATATTCCTGTCTGCAATCACAGGTTTCTTTGTTTCTTTTATTATATTATTGATTTTCCATCCCATAGCATGTGCAACCATATAAATGCATTCAGGAAGTCCAATGTGTACAGGCAATTTTCCATTTTTTACACCATCATAAAATTCATCTGTTTTCATGCCAATTCCAATGTTGTTTTGTATAGCCTGCCCAAAAGGAGCAAAATTAACAACTCTTGTAACCTTGATTTTATTTACGTCAGGAAGTATTCCGCTTAATGCAAGCACAAGATAATCCATCATAAATCCAGGATTTATTCCTGATCCAAGTATTCTTGCATTGTTTTTCTTTGCAGTATTATCAATCTCCCTGCATAATCTTGGGTATTTGACAAAGGGATAGCCCATCTCCTCGGCTATTGTTATCACGTTTATTCCTGATTCAACAGCAGGTTTTATCTGTTTCCAGACTTCAGGAACATAAGAAACAGCAGCATGCAGCATTACATCTGGCTTTAATTTATAGGCTTCCTCAGCACTGTAACATTTTACTCCTGTTTTTTTCTTCCAGCCTGCAGCTTCAGAAATATCCCTTCCAAATTTTTCTTCGCTCCTGACAACAGCGCCAACAAGTTCAAGATTTTTCTTGTTAAGAACCCACTCAGCCATCCTGCTGCCCATTGCACCAAGTCCAAACTGCAGAACCCTTGCCCTCTTTTTCATTGAGAATTTTAAACAATAAAAGATATATAAATCTTGGGTAATCCAGCTGAAAATCACTCAAATATATTGACTATTTATTAGTAATTACATAACAAAAGTTTTATAAATCCTTAGTTTCTTTATTATAAAAATGAAATTAAGAAATTTGATTGCAATGCTCCCGGTTTTGGCTGCTTATTCATGCACTTTTGATGAAAGCGGTCTGTCTGGCGGAAGAAAGCCAATATATGGCACACAGGCAGATGCAAGAGTGTACACGCCAGATGACGGGAATAACAGAAAATCAAAAGACAAAGGACCTGATAGTTTAATTACAAAAAAAGAAGACAGTGGTGTTGATTCTGGTATTCAATCTAAAGATGCAGGAAGAGATTCAGGCAATGACGCTAGATCAGCAGATTTGGGTCTGGATGGAATGGTTGCTGATGCTGGCAGAGATTCAGGTGTAGATGCGCCATATTCAGCAGATGCAGGTGTAAATGATTTAGGCAGGCGTGATGAAGGATTAACTAGGGATCTTGGAAGGGATTTAGGCGCTGTTGATGTTTATAGGCCTGATATGGGAAGAGATGCAATAACAATATTTCCTGATATAATAATAATTAGGCCGTTTGATTTAGGCAGTGATGCAAGAGATGGAAGTTTGGATTTAGGCGCTGATGGGTTGTCAAGAGATTTAGGTTTGGATGGAATGGTTGCTGATGCTGGCAGAGATCTGGGACCAGACGGCCCTGTATTGCCAAGACCATACGAATGTGACGAAAGTACGGTTGCTTTATATCACTTTGATCAGCCTGAACCATTTGTGGATTCATGCAGAAATCATCATCTAACAAACAATGGCACAACAGAATCTTCAGGAGAGCCTGGTTTTGGTCAGGCTAGAAATTTTAATGGAACGAGAGGTTACTTAAGCACGCCTTCAACTGACGATTTGAACTTCGGGGATAGGCAGGACTTTAGGATAAGGGCAAACATAAGAACAACAGCCCCACTAACTAATTATGACGTTATATTGGGAAAAACAACAACAGGAATTCCTAATATGACTGGATATGCTATATTTTATTATTCTACCACTGGTTGGTCCTGTATATATTGGGATAGAGATAGAACTGAACAAGCATATTCTTTGGAAACGTTAAACGATGGATTATGGCACGAGATAGTATGTGAAAGAAGTAATAATGGAACGAGAGCTACAATTTATGTAGATGGTGTAGAAAGAAGAACAACCGCGATAACTCCAGCTAATACAGATTCATCAGGACGATTATTGGTAGGGAATATGGAGCATGGGATAGAGAGAAATCAGGGATATTTTGAAGGGGAAATAGATGGTGTTGAGATAGAAAGAATAGGAGAATCAGTAGTTAGGTAGATTCCGGACCAATTAACCTCCTTGTGATACATAAGTTGATTATTAACATAGCAAGAACGTTTGAATAAAAATTATACAATATCTCTGTTTTTAAAAAATTTTCTGTATTTTAAAAGTTAGTATAGGATATAGTGCCTTTCTCAGTGTTTATCTCTTTTCTCTTAATGGAAGAGAAGAACTTCTTGCTGAAACAGGCCTTCCAAGTAAAATATACCTTGCAACAGCAGGAGGCAGCATTAATTTTCCAATTAAATGTATCTTGCCCTCAAGAATATATGATATTATCTTTTCCTCTTTTGGCCTTACAGAAGCAAAATCCCAGACCATTGTTGTGCCGTGCGCTGATGCCTTTACCTGGCCTGGCTTTAAAGCACTGTATTTTGTTGGTGCTTTTATGGCAGCAGGCACAGTGTCAACAACCCTTAAATTATTTACAGTAAGGCTCCCTCTGTTTCTTATGTTAAGGACTATCTTCACAACCCTTACTCCTCCGCCCTCGCTGTGCATAGCAAGCACTCTCTTAGAAACAACTATAGCATTTCTCTTTCTGAAAACATAAATGCCTGCAAGCAGAATAATCACAACAACAATGATTAGTACAAGTGTTCTGTAATTTGTAGTGTACTCAACGATTTTTTCCTCTTTTGGGCCAACGCTTAATTCCCATTCAGCAAGATAACCATCATCATTTCTTGTTATCCTTGTTGGTTCTTGTTCAAATTTTGTAAATTTAAAGGCAAAAACCCCAAATTGTCTTGATATCTTTCCCTGAGCATAAGAATTGCCCCCATTCTCCTGTACTATTTTTTCGCTGCCCCTGTAAAACCCACTGTAAGTATTTACAACCTCCATAAGATCTTCGTATTCTGTTAACCTATAAGAAAGCTGTGTATCAACCATTGTTTTATCCCCAAGCATTACAGACACATGCGCAAAATACTCTCCTGTAACAGTTTCAGGATTGATAGATACAGGAAATTCAAGAATTGTTGATTCATGGTTTTTTAGTGAGAGCATTCTCGTAAACTCAAAATGTTCGCTTTTTACTTGAAGGTCTAGGTTGTTTGCCTCTATGTTCTTTGTATTTTCTACGTCAAGCCTTAATATTGCCCCTCTTCTCGGATCAATCCTGGCAGCAGGAGAAAATTCAACATCCAAAACCTCTCCATAGTCAAGAACCCTGGCAGGAAGTATTCTTTCAAGCCTTGTTGTCTGTGTATCAGCAAACAAAGTTATTCCATAATTTCCGGGTTTGATCCTCCACTCTGCAAGCGGGGTAAAAGAAACATCCACATCTCTTGATTCTCCAGGCAGAACAGTAAAACTTTCGCCCTCATCATCCAGCACCCAGTTCAAATCAACAGACCTGAGTGTTATTGTAAGCGCAATTTGCTCATTGTTGTTAAAAACTAAATTGTAGGAAACTTCATTGCCAGGCAGTGCCTGCCCCTGTATGACCTCATGTTTAAACTCAAGCGCTGAAACAGCAGAAACAAGAAATAAAAAAACTATCAGGAAAATTAATCCTCTTTTCATACAGCTATATCATTTAACCACTATATAAATATTTCTGAATTCGGCTCTGGTGCAACCCTCTAGAATAAACAAAAGATAATTTATCTTTCTGTCTAA
>CAYXPX010000011.1:0-20435 GCA_964467335.1 Candidatus Woesearchaeota archaeon
TTTCAAAAATTCATCTTGACAAATCATATCATAATCTCGACTTTGCCAATTTTACAGTACAAAATCAGCAGAATATCAATAAGCGAATTGAAGATGAAACGTATTACGATTGGGTCATTGTCATTGCTTACTATGCGATGTATCACGCTGCCATGGCGTTGCTCTACAAAATGGGCTACAAAGCTGGCACTCATCTAGCTACGATTTGTGTTCTCTGTAGAGAATGTCTTGGAAAAACATTGGAGAAGAAAGACATTGAGAACCTCTCAGCTATTTTGGAGCTAAGTGAGGATGAGATTAAAGAAATAGGAAGAGCAAAGGAAAGGCGAGAAAAAGCAAGTTATTCTGGAAGCGTATCTTTCGAAAAGCATTTGGCAGAAATGACGCTGGATGATGCAAGGAAGTTTATCAATAAAGTGGCGGATATTTTGGAAAAATAATAAAGATGAACCCTACTTTAGTAGAGTAAGTGTTCCTGTAAATGGAATGAGTGAACATCCTATAAAATCCATCATCGCAAGTAAAAAATCTCTTGCGGTTCCTACAGCAGTATTTCTGTATCTTTCCTCGATGCAAAGTTTTGCGATAGCCTTTCTTGTAGTTGTTTGTGCTTCTGCTATGTATACATCTTATTTCTTTGAGCATACTATATATTCGGTTCCCAATTGATTTTTTGTTTATTTAAATTCATTGCTTTCAAAACCTATCTTAAAGAAAATAAATCATTATAAATGCTTTTTATTGCTTAAATGCCTATGGGATATGTAGATGAAATAATAGATGAACTTGACCAGCTGGCTGTGGCTGAAATAATGAAATATGCTGTGCCTACTTTAGATGATTACAATGATACGATAATTCTTGCTGCAGAATTGGGAAAAAATCTTAATGCAAATCTTGAAGTTATAAAGCTTGGGGCAAGACTTATGGAAATAAAGCTTGGGGAGGCAATACACAAAAAGAAAAAAGCCCATTATACAGAGATGTCAAGCGAGTTTGCCAGCACATTTTTAACAGGCTATCCGCTGAGCGAAGAATTCAAGAAGAAGGTTATTGTCTGCATAGAGGAACAGAATGAAAATAAATTCAGTTCGCTGGAGGCTGAGATATGCGCAAATGCTGCAAGATGCAATTATCTGACGCCAAAAAAAGTTTTTAAGCGCTTTTACAATCTTCATGACAGGGGATACAGCTTTGCAGAAGCCTTTCTTCTTGTTGACGAGAAGACAGAAGAAAAATGGAAAAAATTAACCCTGGATTTATGCAAAAATAAGTGGGAGGATAATTATAAAAAAATAAGGGAATTTATTGAGCTGGCAAGAAATAATCCTGCTGATTTTGTTGCTGAGAAAAAGGATAGACTTACTGGCTGATCTTTTTCAGATTTTTTACTTCATCTTCTTTTAAATACCTGTATGTTCCTGGTTTTAAACTGCCCAGGACAAGATTCCCTATTCTTATCCTTTTCAGTTTTTTTGTGGTTATTTCTACAATCTGCAGCATTCTCCTTATCTGCCTGTTTTTTCCCTCTTTTAATGTTATCAGAAATTTGTTGCTGTCGAGTCTTTTAATTTTTACAGGGTTTGTCTTGCCCTCAAATAACATAATCCCTCTTTCCAGCCTACTGATTACTGCATCAGGAACAGGCTCTTTTGTTTCAACTAGATATTCTTTTTCATGCTCATGCCTCGGATGTGTAAGTTGGTTGATTAAATTTCCATCGTTTGTAAGGAGCATCAGCCCCTCTGAATATTCGTCCAGCCTTCCTGCATAACCAAGATGCTCTTCGATTTTTATCAGGTTACTTAATGTTTTCTTGCCTTCATGATAAAATGATGATACATAGCCAACCGGCTTGTTTAATATTATGTAAATGTGGTTTTTTTTCTTAATAATTTTATCATTAAATTTTATTATGTCTTTTTCAGGATCTATTTTTGTGCCAAATTCCATTATTGTTTTATCGTTTACTTTTATCAATCCTTTTTTTACATGTTCTTCGGCCTGCCTTCTTGAACATACACCTGCTTCTGACAGGAATTTCTGGATTCTTATTTTTTGCATTTATATTCTGGATATTTTTTAGTATTTAAAACCAGCATAAATAATAACGCCCCAGGTGAGATTTGAACTCACGACCTGCTGCTTAGGAGGCAGCTGCGCTGTCCGGGCTGCGCTACCGGGGCAACTTGAAATTGGCAGGCAAGAAGCTATAAAAAACTAACTTTTTATGCTTATTAATATCACATCCTTATCAGAATCAACTTCTTTTACTTCTTTAAAATATTTTTCAACAAGCTTTTTTATTTTCTGAAAATTTTTTGATTTTTTCAAAATAGTTATTACTACCTGCGCTTTGTCTTTTTTTACCCTCAACATTTCCTTTAATGCCTTTTCAGGATTTTGAAAGTTGTGTACTGCTGTTACGCACAAAATTATATCAAATGTTTTGTCCTTAAACAAAAGCTTTTCTGCCTTTCCGTAAATTAAATTGCCGCTTCCTTTTTTTATCATTTTCCTGCTAGAGTCTATGCCTGTTGAACTGCATTTAAAGAAATTTGCCGAGATCCCTGTTCCGCAACCTATGTCCAGCAATTTATCTGAAGACTTTACTTTTATATTTTTTGAAATAATTTTTAGTTTTTCAAGCTGTTCATCAAGATAAAGTCCATTGTAACTATCTGCTATTTTGTTATAATAGTCCATAAAGAATATAAAATCAATAGTCTAATAAGCTTTTTCTGTCTTTCATCACAATTTCAGCGCTTCTTTCTCTCTGAACGGCATGGCAGCCACAGTTGAAACAGATACCCATAAACTGGAAGTTTGTATTCCTTGAAAATGAAAAACTACACCTAAGACATTTGTAATTCACCCTGTCTACAGGTTCTGCCCTTTGAATTATTTTTTCAGGCTCCTCTCCGCGCGCAATTTTGTTGTAGCAGTTAAAACATATAAGATTTCTGCCTGTTGTGTCATATGTTGTCTGGCCTATTGAAATAGAACTTGTGCATCTTGTGCATGTAACCATTAAATCCTGATTATTTCTTGACATTGGCTTTTTCACCCTGAATGAAACTGTTTAAAGTAATATTTAAATCTTGTTGTATGCAATAAAAAGCTATAAAAATGTGCTTTTTCCCAGATTAGCATATGTTACTCTACAATTTAGGCTTGTTTGTTGCGTTCATTGCCCTTCTTGCCATAAGCGCAACTTTCTGCGTAAAGAGCCTTTCAATAATATCAAGATTCTTAAGATTCAGCGAGTTCATTATAGGCTTTGTGATCATGGGCACTGCCACTTCCCTGCCTGAAATTTTCGTTGGAATAAATTCTGCAATAGACGGCATACCAAACCTGTCTCTGGGAAATGCAATAGGATCTGTTATTGTGAATCTTACGCTCATTGCCGGCATTGTTACCCTGCTTGCAAGAAATATTGAGACGCAGAAGCGGGTAATAAGGAAGGATGCATTAAAACTTGTGCTTTTTGCCCTTGCGCCTGTTCTCCTAATGTTCATTGGAAACAGCATAAGCAGAGTAGACGGCATTCTTCTTTTAGGATTATTTTTCTACCATGCATATACAATCTACAAAACAAAGAGAGAATATAAGGCGGCAATTGAGAACCATATTTCAAGGAAAGATGGAATTGCAAATACTTTTTTGTTTATTTTCTCAATAGCGCTCCTTTATTACAGCGCAAAGCAGGCTGTCAGTTATGGCTCACTATTTTCAGCTGAAGCAGGACTGCCGCCCTTGTTTATCGGGCTATTTTTTGTTGCATTGGGAACTTCGCTTCCTGAACTTGTTTTCGGAATAATGGCTGCAAAAAGCGGACATCCAATAATGTCCCTTGGAGACCTTCTAGGCGCGAGCATAATAAATCTGACTTTAGTCATAGGAATTACAGCACTGATTCAACCAATAACTGCTGTACTTACGCTGTTTTTTACCAGCGCCATATTCATGATACTGACAACATTTATATTCAGCACTTTTATTGAGAGCGGGAATAGAATTGACTGGAAAGAGGGAATTGCGCTTATATTTTTATATGTGTTTTTTCTAATCATTGAGCTAAGCATATCCGGACACATAGGCTTTGCCTAAATTTACCGAAAGATTAATTATATTGTCTAAACTACTATAGATATGGACGAATTAAGAATACTGCCCAAAGAACTGAAGATAAAGATTGAAAACCGCGAAGATATATTCCTGCTTGATGTTAGAAATCCTGAAGAAGCAAAACTTGCAAATATAGCCGGTTCTTTTCTAATACCTCTTTCAGAATTAAAATCAAGAATCAGCGAAATTCCAAATAAAAAAGAAATAATAACTTACTGCCACTATGGCAAGAGGAGTTTTGAAGCTGTAAAAATATTAAGAGAGCATAACTTTAATGCAAAGAGCCTAATTGGCGGCATTGACTGCTGGTCAAGGTTCATAGACCGCAAAGTACCGCAGTACTAATAATAATAATAGTAATAATAAAGCCTAAGTTTTTAAATTTTTTTGTAATTTTCCTGTCTTAGTATTATAACAATGGAACAATACATTATAACAAAGAAGATTGCAAAGCAGGGAAAGCACACTGTAATAATTATACCAAGCTATCTTAACGGCATGATAAAAGCAGGTTCTTTGGCAAAAATTACAATTGATATTATAAAATGAATCTTGAAAAAATAACAGGCAATACAAAAGAATGGCTGAACAGAAGAAAGCCGCATTTTGATAAGATTACAGACCCCATTTATTTCAGGATTGCATCCAATGCAGGACTTATTTTTGGAGCGCACAAGGCAATCGAAGAATATGGAGAAAATCCTGCTGAGATGGCAGGGCTTTCTGCAGCTGCAGGAGTATCATTATTGCTGCTTAACAGATACTTAATATCTCCCATAGCAAGGGGTATAAGAATCCACCATCAGAGAAATATAAACAGAAAAAGAAGCGCAACAAGATCAAGCTGGTACAGAACAATCATGCAGTACCTTATTCCTGCCGGGTTTATTGGTGTTCTGCATTATGCTGATGATATAGATTACATAAAAAGAAGAGCTGAATCTTATTTTACTGATAAATACAAACCTAAAATAACTGCACCTGTTCCTGCAAAAGATTTTGAAGACAGCCTGCTAAAAAAGAAAGTTGAAGAAATATTAATCGAAGAACTTGAGAACACAAGAAGGGAGACAGATGACGGCAGATTTTACAGAACATTCAGGTGGGAAAAACTTTTTAGGGATGCAGAAACAAAATATGGAATAAAAGAGAATCTTCTTGCAGGGACAGCCATGCATGAGAGTTATGGAGATCCGTTTACTATCGGACCCACAAATGATGCAGGACTAATGCAGATTATTCCTTCAACAGGCAGAAGGTTATGCGGGATGAAAATTTATGAAAATCCAACCTCTTATAGAATGAGGGAACTTGTCAGAATACACAATGGAAATCTTGATGAACTGGCAAAAATTGACGAAAGGTTTGACCCAGCAAAAAGCATAGAGTGCGCTGCAAAGCATCTTGAAAAAGACTATAGAAGATACTTTGACTGGGACAAGGCTGTTTCAGCATACAACAGGGGCGTGCCTGCGAGAAACCTGAAAAGGCATCCTTATGTTGCTAACGTCAAGAAATCAAGAGATATGTATATAAGGAAAAGAGGAGAACTTTTTGCCAGGGCAGCTTCAGGCAATGAAATAGGGCAGGAATCTGCATCCAAAAACTAAAGACAAGATTTAAAAATAAACGCTTATTGCATTCTGCAGGGCGGCCATAGTGGTTTGGATCTACCCGATCTTATTTCAAATTCGGAAGTAAAACAAACCGACGTTCCATACTGTACTGCGCTCAGCGCGGGAAATATGGTTCGCTGCCCACCTTAAAATCCAAAAGAATCAGTAAATTCCTTTATTTTCTTGTATTCATTTATTAATTTAATTCCCTCATCTGTTATTTTGTACCTTTTTCCATCTTTTGTTTCCTCTTCTTCTATCATGCGCTTTGCAGTCAATTCCCCAAGATATACCTGCATTTTGGAATGCGAGAGATTTGCCTTGTACATCAGATGAGTCGGTTTTATTCTGCCGCCCTTATCCTTAATAGAACAAAGCATGTCATAGATTATCCTGAATTTATCCCTTCTCTCGGTCATTTTTTCATTACCAATACGATGTTTATCAATAACAATACATATCCTGCAAGGCTTACTGAATTTCCAACAGCATAAAAATTAATACCTGTTGAACTTAGTGTTGTGTTTATAAGAATAAATGCCAGATTTGAAACTGCCAGCAGGATAAATGACAAAAATACAAGATAAGAGTTTGCGCTTTTCTGTTTTTTGTAGTTGTCATACATATAAGGCACTATGTAAACAGCAAGCATGACAAATGAGAAAAAGTAGAAAAATGTAAAGGATCTTGCTTCTCTCACAAGAACTGCACAAAGCATTGCTATCAAAAGAAAGAGAATTATTATCCTTTTATTTTTAACATCTGAAGCAAGAGAGGATAAAACAACGTAGCCGCCAAGAATAAAAAACACAAAAAGTATGAGGCTGCCTGTATAGACGTGGCTTACTTTCAACATGGGAATTGACTTTGCAATGTCTGAGAATACAATAATAAATTCAACTACCGCATTGCTCAAAAGCTTAAAGAAAAATCCTGCTGACATAGACAAAAATGCAACAGAAAGATAGCGATATCTTCTGTTTGAGCTTAGTTTGTAAGCCCTATAAGCATAAACAGAGATAATAATAGTAATGATTAGAGAAATTGTCTCAAATACTGATTCAGCACCAACAAACCATTCAGGCCTTAACAACAATTCGTTAATAGGCATGCATAAAATCCGGAAAATAGATTTATAATTGTTGTGGATTCGGCTTCTGTATTTTTCTTTCATAATGTACTTATTAATGCTCTTCCATAAAACAACCAGATGAATTTCAGTATACACCAAACCAAACATATAGAGGCTGAGGAAGAAGTCTTCCTCAGTCCAAAATTTATGAACCTGAAAATTGCAATGTAATGCTCCAGGTGTTATCAAAAAAAAGGAGGTGGCAAACATCGAAAAAATAATCTACGAACCGGATTATGTGGAAGAGCTTCTTGAAGACGATGAAATAAGCATTGAAGAGGCAGGCTTTATGGAAGGCTATCTTTAAGTATTACTTATTCTTTATTTTTTTATGAAAAACAAAACAAAGAAAGAGGCTCTTGAGAGGATATTCTGCCTATTTGAAGAGGCAAAGAAAAACCCTGAGAGGGCTGACATCTATGTTAAAAAAGCAAGAAGAACCGGCATGAGAGTTAACATTCCAATACCAAAAGAGCTAAAAAGAAAATACTGCAAACACTGCAACACATACTTTAAATCCGGCAATTACAGGGTGCGGACAAGAAATGGAATGCTTGTTTATTACTGCCTTAAATGCAAAAAATACATGAGGTTTAAAATTTGTTAGGATGATTTTCTTGGATCACACCAATATTCCTTAATGTTCTGCCTTACAATCCCATGCAGGCTGTCCCCTTCCGGCGTTCCTGGCTTAAACCTGCTGCTTATTTCAACCCTCATACCTCTCCATAATCTTCTTTTCTCTGCTGGATATTTTAGATCAACAAGCGAGATATCCTTCTGGCTTAATGTAAGAATCGTGAGATGAAACTGTTCATAAATATCACGCTCTCTATCTCCTTTTGATTTCCTAAGGCTTCCTGTTCTTACATCTTCCAGGCAGGCATCGCGCGTTCTATGCTCAAGTATCCCTACTGAATATGATAATGTTCTTGATTCGTAAAGCATATCCAATATTGCATTTGCAGCATAACTATCTGCAAGAAATCTAAGCTGCCTTTCTGTCAGCGGACTGCTGGTTTCCATAACATCTCCTTTTATATTCCTGCCTCTTATTTTTTTTCCTGTTCTTATATCAACAATACTTGTCTGAAATAGCGGCAGAGTCCTGCCATCATAAGGCTTTATTCTTCCTACAATTCCCATACAAACAAAAGATACAGAAGTTATTTAAGCTTTTTTAAATCTTGCAACAGTATCTATCAAATCAACATGCCCCATGAATAATGCCCTGCAGCAGTATCTTTCAATACCCAAATCATCCATAATTTTCTTGGGATGCTCTCCTTTAGAAGTTCTCTCTTTATATTCTTCCCATAGGTGCGCCAGCGGTTTATTGCAACTGAAACAACTTATTGGAATTAGCATGTTTTTTGGCTATAAAGAAGATTTTTAAAACTTTCTAATCGTGCTGGCCTTTTACCTTGTATTTTTCAGACCTCAAAACCTCATTATATTCTTTTGCAAGCATCTCGGATGAATTGTCCTTTCCGACAAATATTTTCCACAGTATAAGCATAATTACTGCTCCCAAACCATAAATTAAATACTTGTTTTGTAAAAATTCTATCATTTTGCTCCTTTTGCGGCTTCTTTCTGAATATCAACACCCAGCTCCTTTAATGCCTTTATGTGCATACCAATCAACTGCTCTGTTATGCTGACGATCTTAAACATTTCTTCCCTCTCTTTTGCCAACGTTGCAAGGCATCCCTTATGATAACCTATCTGCTCCTCTTTTGCCACTAAAATCTAAAAGAAGCCATATTTATAAAACTATCTAAGAAAGTTTCTTGCCACTGAAATCTTGAGACTTGTAAAAATATTGTGCGGCTCAAAAGTTATCTCGCCACTGTTTATCATTCCTATTACTTCATTTGCAGGGTTTTCTGAATCAGCAATCTCATGAATGCTGTTCTCATCTAAATTAATGTCTAAATCAACATCTTCAACAGCACCACTGCCGACAGCAGCTATAAGACCGTCCTGGAGGATTACATACGCTCCTTCTGCTCCTTCAAAATTTACATTAACATTTATGTCGCCTATAAAAAATCTTGCAATTGGAGGAAGCTCAGAAAGATACAAATTTGCCGTATCCTGAAGCACTGACGGATCTTCCATATATTCTTCAATATTTACAGTAATTTCTTCATGCGCAAAAACCGTGCCTGCAAGCAGCAGCATAAAAATTAATATTTTTTTTATCATCTTTGTTTTTATCCTTAAGAATACAAAACACCAAGATATTTAAATCTTCTGCAATTATTCCCCAGAGATGATAACAATAGACGGATCTTCTGGCGGGGGACAGCTGCTCAGATCTTCATTAAGCCTTTCGGCATTGACTAAAAAACCATTTAGGATGACCAATATAAGAGCAAAGAGAAAAAATCCAGGCCTGCAAAGACAACACCTGACTGCTGTCAATGCAATTTCTAAAATCTGCAATGCAAAAGTTTCAGGCAATGAAATTCATTCAAAAGAAATTGAATTTATTCCTTCTAAAGTTGTTTCAGGAAATTATAAACTGGACATAGGAACTGCAGGTTCAACAACGCTGGTTCTGCAGACTTTACTTCCCCCATTGATATTTGCAGAAGATAAATCTGAGATAGAGATAACAGGGGGCACAGCAAATCCACTTGCACCGCCTGTTTTTGACATAAAAGAGGTCTTTCTCTGGCATCTTGAAAAAATTGGAATTAAGGCTGATGTTGAAATTATAAAAGAGGGTTTCTATCCAAAAGGGGGAGGAAAAATCATGGCTATAATCTATCCTGCCAAGGAGATAAAAGAATTAAAACTCCAGGATACTAAAGAGGGACACTATGAAGAAACAAAAATAACTGCTGTATCTTCAGATGAACTCAGGATAAAAAATGTATGCGGCAGAATGATAAAAGGATTCAAACTCAACTTTCCTGTCGGCATAAGAATAAATTCAGAAGAAAATTATGCAAAGACAATGAATCCAGGGTGTTACATCCATGCAAATTATAGCTATAATGGCTGCAAAATCGGGATGAGTGTTTTAGGAGAGATGACAAAAAAATCAGAGGATTTAGGCAGGGAATGCGCAGTTAAACTTTTAGAGGAAATTAAGGCTGGCGCAACTACAGACCATTTTACAGCAGACCAGCTATTAATTTATATGGCAATAAAAGGCGCAGGAAAAATGAGAGTTTCGCAGATAACAGAGCATATGAAAACAAATGTGGATGTCATTAAAAAATTTCTTGATGTTAAGTTCATTATCAGCAATAATATTATACAATGCCAAAAATAAAAAATACTGAAGAAGTGCAGCGTGAGGCCTTAATAGAATTCAGAAAAAGGGTCGTTTCCTGGTGCGGAGAGGAAAACTTAGGGCCTGTGCTTATAGACAATATTTCAGACATGGAGAGAATAATAAAAGACCTGTCTTCTATTGGGAGATATGTTATAGTAGATTTTACAGATACATATGGTTTTGACCGCTTTTCAATGTGCTACAGAAAAAATGAGCATCTGTATGTTGCATGGTATGAAAGAAGCGACAGACTAGGCACAGGTGAGATACACAGCCAATATCTGAAGTTTAAACCGACAAAAATGTTAATCAATGCTGCTGAAAATCCAAGATTAAACCATATTGTAATTGATACTGCTGAAATATGTCCGGCACCAAAATCCAAATATACAGAAAATCCTGATGAATATGGAATACAGGAAATTATAGACCCTGAAGGCAGAGAACTAAGACGGTTTGAAGGTGGAGAAATCTGCCATGTATTTAATGTGGTGTGCAATCCTGGAAGGGTTGTGATGCATCCAAAGGGTTCTTTATTTGCGAGCGAGCTAAGGGGTTATTATTTCAGAGAGGAAGTTACTATATATTAACCTTAAAAAACCCTGTTTAATCCTTCTGTTAAAATTTTATCTGCCTTTTTTAGAATCTTTTTTTGCGCTGCTGAATTTTATGGGCTTCAGCGATTCATTAAAACTGCACTGTATAAAATTTCTTCAGGCATTATTTTCTTGAAAAAACAAACCTTCTTCCAACATCAAGGTCTGTAAATTCATCTGCAGCTTCTTTTAATCTTGCATTTCCGCTTCTTCCAAAAGCCATGACTTCAACCCTGCAGCCCATTGCCCTTTTTAAATGTTCAACAAGCGGAATAAAATCTCCGTCGCCGCTTACAATCACCACTGTATCCAGCTTTGGAGCAAGCTCTATGCAATCCATTGCAATTCCAATGTCCCAGTCTGCCTTCTTATTCCCGCCGTAATAAACAACAAGGTCCTTAAGCTTCACTTCAAAGCCGATCTCAATCAGGGCCTTATGAAAATATTCCTCGTCTTTTTCTCCTGCCCTCACTGCATATGCAATCGGTCTTACAAGCTTTCTTCCCCTGACTGCTTCCTTTAAAATTTCCTTAAAATTTACACGCGCATCATAGAGCGCTCTTGCGCTATAATACATATTCTGCACATCTACAAAAACACCAACTCTCTGCTCTTTGTTTATCTTGACCAAACTATTTCACCTCCATATCTGACAGCCATATTCCCAAGTATTCCGTCTTCAACTGCAATTCTATCCATGCATTTCCCAATATTTTCAGGTTTCTGAATTGCACTGCATCTTTCCCCAATATCTTCAGCATCATAAACTGTGCTTATTGGCTGATCCTGATAAAACCTATCTGCATAACTTTCCATAATTTTATCGCCTACAGGAGAACTTATTATGTGGAGCAAAACTATTGCTGAATACCTTAATCTTGGCATAACAAAAACTGTTTTTACACATTAATAATACTTTCTATACAAAAAATGTAAAATAAGCTGCTATGAAAACAACAATAACCCAAACAGCCTTATTCCAGCTGAAAACTTTCCTGCCGTCAAAAAGCCAGAAAGGAATCATGTTGAACAATGCAAGCCAGCTATTTACAATAAAACCGATAACCAGCAATGATTCAAAAAAAGATGTTTTCAAAATTTCAAAAATGTGCTGATTCATCAGGCTTACCGCACCTTGAAAACTGCCAGTGAACAATATCGCAATTGCGAAGAAAAACATGGCAAGAATAATGTTCATTATTGGCCCGGCAACAGAGATAATTCCGTTTTTCTTTTTATCAATTACCCTGCTGAAAATCATCACTGCACCCGGGGCTGCAATTACAAAACCAAAAAATCCCATTATTATTGCCAAAAACAGCATTTCATCAAAACTCCTGAATTCAGCCTTGTAGCCATACTTCTGCGCAAAATATTTGTGGCTTAATTCATGAAGCAAAAATCCTAAACCTACTGCAACTGCTGATATTGCGAATGTAAAAAAGAACCTTGAAGTCAATCCTCCAAGTACAAGGCCGAAGGCTATTGATATTGCAAGCCATGCCTTTGTTATATCTTTTATTTCTATGTCTGAGCTTGTAAGAAAGCTATTTATGTGATAAATCTTTTTTGGCTCCTGAAAATATTTGATTCTCATGAAAATTCCATAAAACAATGGTTTTTATTTCTTTTCATTCTTTAATTTATTCACTAATTTGTGCGCAAGATGAAGCGGAAGTGGCAGCTTGTACTGCTCATCTATTAATTTTTTTGCTATTTCAACTGATGTATTCAGCGTGATATTGTGCCCTGGTGTTATGTAAACTGGCTTTGCATATGGTTTTGCTTTCAATGCAATGCCTCTTATTTCATTGTTAAACATAACTTTATCCTCTTCAAGAGATCCGAATGCAAGCTCCTTTGAAACTCCAAAACACGGCTTGTTCAGCATAACGCCAACATAGCTTGCAAGCCCTGCTTTTTTCTGATGTATAGCACCCATTCCCTTTACCATAATTATTTCAGGCTTGTTATTCAGCGACCTAAATGCGTTTACAATTACCGGACCCTCTCTAAAAGCAACAAAATTCGGGGAATATGGCATTACTTCTTCTCCATCTATCTGGTTTTTTTCAATTATTTCTTTTGATTCTATGTCTATAACTATTGCAACACACACATACTTATTCCCAATGTATCCTACATCAAATGCTACAATTGTTTTTGGATCAGAAAAAGAATCTTCCAGTTTTATTCCTTCCAATATCCTCTTTTCAATATCTTTCAGCTCGCTGAAATTTATACCGCTTTTCATCCAATAGCAACTAAGAAAAAATTTTTAAATCTATCCAATACCATAAACTGATGTCAAAATTAGAAGTTCCGAACAGTTTAAGAATTTGGTTTTTTATACATTTCATAGTCGACATGATTTTTGCCATTCCTTTGATATTTTTTCCCTATAAATTTTTAAGTTTTTTCCAGTGGATGGTAATAGATACATTTTCTGCACGTCTAGTTGGTGCAGCTTTATTTGCAATAGGCAGTGTATCTTTTTTAAAAATCAACGAAGGAATAGAAAGTTATAGAAGTTTATTATTATTAAAAATATTATGGTCTTCTGCCACTTTAGTTGCAATATTATTGAGTATGCTAGAAAATGCTGCTCAATTTGGATGGATAATATTTATAATTTTCTTAATGTTTTTTATATTATGGAATTATTATTTGATAAAACTAAAAAATTAAATCTATCCAAAAGCTTTATAATAAGTTCTAGATTTGTGTTTTTTGCAGAGGATAGGGGAAGCTGATACCATAGCGAACCTTGAGTCTATACGGGTAGGACAGCTAGGAGCGGAGCTTGTTTTAAATAAGTTTCACTAAATGTCCGTCGAAGTAACGACTATGTCTTACTGCGGAAGGCTCATAAGGAGTAAACACTCTTTGCGATACCCGAAATGCTTTATGCACGGCTGGGTCGTTGGGGGGTCAACTCAACTTTGAGGACTCGACGAATTCAAATCCAAAGATGTGGCTAGTGGTCATATCGGATAGCCCCCGCTATTCCTCTGTCATTATTTTTTCATTAATTAAATCAAATATTCTTCGTAACAAAACATGACCAAGATCAAAATGGCAAACCCCATTACCACTTCTTCTTAGATTATGATTGTAGTCTATAGCAGAAAACATTTCTATTGGAAAATTTAATTGTTTAGACCAGTATCTTTCAGCTTCAAGTTTGTTATTTAAGAAGTGATGTATTTGAAAACATTTGCCTCTAATTCTATCTTTAGGTAATAACTTAGATTTATGTAATTCATCTAAAAATTTCTTTAAATCTAGAGGATTCTTATTGGTAATATTAAACCTACGATAACTAGTGCTTTTCTTACTTTTCATACCTTCACCTTCAAAGAAGCCAAGAGCCCAACAAAATCCAGGAGTCAAAAAGACATATCGTGGGAATATACCTCTAAATTTTTTCTTCATTATTGTCTTTGTAGATTCATAGTAAATAGAAATGTTATCCTTATCTATAATTTTCGCCCTCAATCTATAACTAGTTTTTGTTGACCATGTAGGATAAGTATACTGCCCGTCTATTAATTTGAGAATGTCAATTTTATTTTCCATATTTAATATTTAACATTTTTGTATTTATAAATCTGGCGCGCGTCCCTGTGTCGTGTCGCATGGAAATCTTCCAAATTTTCCGAAAATCCTTCAAATCTTCTAGAATTACAGAAATATTTTACAACATCTTTACATCCAGAAATAATGAAATATATAAAAAATTCAATTACCTAATATTTTTTGTGGTCTTCTGGCAGCTACAGCAGTCTCAATAAGAATTTCATAAAATCTCTTTAGTGGCCCGTGTGCTGCTATGTTTAGCAATTCCTGAGAATGATCTGGAAGCAAATCTATTTTTTCAGGAGTACTCAAACCTGAATATAAAAATTCCACAACATATCCAAGAACATCAGAAGAATAATCGCCTGCAAATCTGAAATTTCCGGAATTTCTTGTTCTATGTTTTAATAATATTTTCAGCTCTTCTCCTGGTATAACAATCCCTGAATCGTCGTATCTTACACTAAAATTAAGAACTCTACCCATACTATCTCTTTGTAATGTTTCGTTTTTAAAAGCTGAATGATACCACTTGTAGTTTTTTATATCGCCTTCAATCTTGCTTGTTTTCATAACTTCTGCAGGTATAACTCCATAATCAATATCCATAAAACGATCTTGCCCTTCTCCTTCTTTAAGAGGCATTGCATGTGTATTCATTCTAATAAATTGGATAATTTCTTTATCTCCTGCAGCTATGTCTCTAATCATTTTATCTGGGAGTTTGCTTATGACTGCTTCAAGTGGAGAGTCTTTGTTTTGGCTGATAATCCTAACCCCGCCTGGAGTCACCAGTGTAGGAGTTTGCAGCCTATTTCTAGCCAGTGCCTGGAAATACTGAACCACTCCGTCTTCTGTAGGAATATCAAATCTACATCTATACCCTGGAATTGTCCCTCTCTTGAATAAACCTGGTTTTCATGAACTGGATTAAATCCCTGTAATTCTATTGCCATAAAAACAGCCTATCCTAAAAACTTAAAAGCCTTCCTATTTATAGAATCGTAAAATTAGAAATGTTTATTATACAGTAGGCATTAAAAAATTTATGACAACAATATGTGGTATCGATGACGCTGGTAGAAAATTTAACTAGTTGTTAATTTTACCAAGAGGTCCAGTCATCGGTCCGATGGTAATAGCTGGAATAGTAATTGATGAGAAAGAGCTACCTAAACTAAAAGCTCTAGGAGTAAAAGACTCCAAGTTATTAACACCAAAACAAAGAGAATTAATTTATAATAAACTAATAAAAGAAGTTAAAAGATACAAAGTAATTAAAATCCCTCCGGAAGAAATTGACATTGCTGTTTTTTCAGACACAACAAATCTTAACTGGCTTGAAGCAGATAAAATGGCTGAAGTAATAAATTCTTTAAGCCCGGATGAAGTTATAGTCGACTGCCCAAGCAATACTAAAATGGCATTTGCTGAATATTTAGAAAATAAAATAACAGTAAAAACTTCTTTAAGATGTGAACATAAGGCAGATTTTTTGTTTCAGATAGTAGGAGCAGCATCAATTATTGCAAAAACAATTAGAGATCGCGAAGTTGAATTATTAAAAAAAAGGATAGGAATAAACTTTAATTCCGGATATCCTGCAGATCCCATCACCAAAAAATTCCTAAAAGAAAACTGGAACAAATACCCAGAAATATTCAGGCATTCATGGTCATCTTATCAAGAATATTCTGAAGGCAAGAAATCCAAGAAACAGAAAACTCTGGGAGATTTTTAAATTTCTTACCCATGCATTGTTAAGTAAGCTGGAGCTAAACAATAACGAAAAGAATTCCCCGATATACCCAAAGATTTTTAAGGTGCCACTAATATTTCCTTTTATGGATTTACAAAAACGTATAAATCAATTGTTAGAAAAAGGAATAGATACAGAGGATGCTGTGGGAGTTAGGATTGTAAGTGTAACTAGAGCAGCACAAGACCTAACCCATGGGATTTACCCATTTGCCTTTAAATCCATTCCTTTTTTTCCATACTGTGATAGATGCCAATACCCCCTTATGAGAACGATAAGCGATAGGTTTAAAAAATATCTCTCTAAAGATATAGCTCCTTCTATGATCTATACTGCACAGAACCAAATTCAACAAAATTTGGAAATATATGGACCTCCTTCAGCAAACATCGGATCCGAAGAAGCAGTAACATTGGATTTGGAAGATGTAACAGAAATTGGAGATGAGGAAGTATTAGTTAACGAGACATCTAAAAGAACTGGACTTTCTGCTAGAGAAGTGCGAAAAATGATAAGTAATATGAAATCTAGAAGAGGTGTACAATACTCATTAAGTTATAGAATTCTAGATGATTTTGATGTTGTTGATAGCGATCCGCATGACTGCTTTTTAATTAATTTTGGTGATAGGCTCTCCGTAGAATATATTTCAGGTGTAAAAGTTTATACAGATTCAGAATTGAGAGAATTAGAATCAGAATTGGGATTGGAATCTTTACCTGATCTGGTTGTATAAAAAAATTACACGCAAATTATATAAAGACAAAAAATAATAGTTTATTATGGCAGAATTTGAAGTTAAGAATAAAGAATTACATATAAAAAAACAATTAACTAAATTAGATTTATTTGTAATAGATGCATTAAATATAATAAGTAAATATGCTGACTATGTATTAATTAGTGGTTATGTTTCTATATTTTTTGGCAGGGCAAGAGGAACAGAAGATGTTGATATATTTATAGGGGATATAAGTAAAGACAGATTCAACGAATTTTATGCAGAAGCAACAGATAAAGGGTACGAATTTAACATAGAAAATTCATCAGAACTTTATAATGAATATTTACAAGACGATTTATCTATAAACATGTGGAAAAAAGGATTATACCTTATAAGAATAGAAATAAAAATAGCAAAAAAACAGTCTCAAAAAATGGCGTTAATAGATAAAATAAAAGTATTTTATAATGACGGATTTTTATTTTTTTCTCCAATTGAATACCAAATAGCTTATAAAAAAAATATTCTAAAATCAGATAAAGATTTAGAAGATGCAAGACATTTAGAGATAGTATTTAAAAACATTAATAAAGAGTTGATTGATAATTATACTAAGATTGTAATTGAGGAGTTTTAAATGGACGAAGGCAATAGAAGACAAAGAATGGAGGCTGTGGAAAGGTGGGCTAATTTTATTAAAGATAGCAATGATGAAGAATGGTCAAAAATGCAGGCAGAACTAATAGATTCTCAAATAGAAAGTGCACAAGACATAGCACTGACTAAAAAGCAAGTAGATTACATAAAAAAAGGCAAGTTACAATAATTCAATAATTTTCTCTTTACTTCTAAAACCAGAAACTATTATTATTTTTCTCTTTAGTTCTTTTGATAAAAACTTAATTAATTCTTTATTTGCTTCCCCTTCTATAGGTTTAGCTCTTAAATTAACTCATATACTAACACCTTCTCTTATTGCCTTGTCTAATTTAGGACTAGGATTGTATATCCACACTATTCCTTTTCTCCCGTCTAAAATCTTTCCGCTTTCTTCTAAATATTTTAATACAACATTCAATGTTGGATAAAATCTTAAATTTTTTATACTTACTCCAGAATTTTCATAATCTCTGAAGTGTTTAATACTGTTACTTTGTTTTGTCTTTTTAATTTTTTATCATCAGACCATAAGGTACTTCCTTTAAATGCTAATGCACAAGCAATAAATATAATATCTTCTTGAGAATGCTCCCCTATTAATTCTTGAGATTCTCTAGCATATTGTTTAAAGATTTCTATAGGGACAACATTCATTTTTTGCATTATTAATTGTAATAAGTTTTCAAACTCCTGTATATCCATCTTAGACTTTCTAAGTATCTCTTCTTTATATTTTTCTATTTCAATAAAAACATGGATTGGTAACAAAAATAGTTCGTCGTAGCTGAGTATTAACTTTCTTGTTGTAGAATCCTTTATTAAACTAGAAAAGATTATGTTTGAATCTATTATAATTCTCATAGACCCCCTATAAATCTTTTAGAAGCCGCCATTTTAATTTTCTTGCCTATTTCTTCTACGTCTTTTTTTGTTAGTTTACTCTTACTAGCTAAAGTTTCAGCAAGCTTTAATCTCTCAAGTTTCTCTATTATAGCTTTTCTAGCTACTTCACTCCATTTTACCTCAGAAAAAGTTTTCATTTCTTGATGCACTTCTTCAGGAATTGATAATGTTATATTTGTCATTTTGTAACCTCCGCAAATAAGTATGTGCGCACACGTATTTAAACATTTCGATAATTTATAATATGTGTAGGTTCATGACATATTCCCCCCTGCTCTTGCACTTGTCCTAAATGCACTTATAATCTAAGTAACTTTAATCCTTTCCTATATTCCTCTATTGTTTCGCTAGATCTTATTCCTTCTTTTGCTGCTTCTTTCATCATTTCGTTTACAGTTATTCGACAAGCCTGCGCAGCTTTATCTATAGAACATTGTTCATGTCTATACATATCAAGATATTTTTTTATTAAAAATTGTTTTCTACCAAGTATTATCAATTCTTTTAAGGCCTTAGTCTTATCTACATTTTCCTCTTTTGCCGTGTCTTCTACCATTATAATTACATCTTTTTCCGGTCTTGCTCCTAAAAATTCAACTTCTGCCATTTTTTATATCCTCCATTGCTTTTTCAATAAGATTACTATCAAACCAACCTTCTTCTTTTAAAATTTTCAATGCTTCTGATGCCTTTTCATGGTTTATTTTTATTGATTTTATTAACTGCATTTCTTGTGTGCTTTCTTTTCCTTGTTGTATCTGTTGCCCTACAATTTCATTTAATTTTTTGACACTTGATGTGTGACTATACTGTGGAAAAAACCTCTTTAGGAGTGAAGGTATTCTGACTAGATAGGACTTATATTTTTATTGAGATATGGGTAACGCAGGCAATGCATTTGCAAAGTCTTTTGCTTTTACCTTTCTTCCATCTTTTGTAACTGCAGATCCTCTCCATTGAAGAACTGTTGTAACATCTTCACTTCCATAAGTATAAACAAAATCTAACATATCTAAAACCTTTATACTATCTGGTTTCAGTGCTAAGGCTTCTGCCAATTGATCTCTTGCTTTTTTCATAGAAATAGAATTTCTTTCAGGATTCTGCATCCTAAATTGTGCTACATAATAAATTTTATTTCCTTGTTTGTATGCACCACGCTCTACTCCTCCCCTTTCTGTGTGGAGATTTAAAACTCCTTGATATCGCTCATAATCAAGTCCCGCTTCTTGCATTTCTACAGTACTCTGTGCATCTACCCAAATTCCATCTATAAAATCTCTCATGCGTTTAAAATTCTTGTTGTAAACTGGTATTGACATTAAAAATTTTCTAAACTCTTTAATTTTTCTTAACGATTCTCTTGACAGTTTTTGTTTATTCTCATTTGCTCTTCTTACTTCTACTGTTAAATTTTGTAAAGCTAGACCAATTACTCTAGCTAAATCTTCTAATTCTTTTTTAGTCTTGTTTTCACCTTCTGATTCTAACACTTGTGCATATTCTGCCCTCACATTCCCCATAGAATCAATTGTAGGTTTAGCCAAAGCATAACCTGTAGCAGGACCCAATAATGTGCCAACAATAACTAAATTCTTAAAAAACCTTTTTATACCTCTAAAAGCCATAACATTCTCTAGAAAAGGAAGTATATAAAATTTATTGTAATTCATTTTCTGTTAATTCCGCACGCAATCCATAACCTTAATCCCTATAGTATTACTTCTATTAACTACACCTATCTTTGCTTCATTTAATTGCTTTTTAACTATTCTAGGATTTTCATTAGGATAATTCCAAAAACTACCAATTATTATTACAAGGATTAGCCACATTTTTCTTGTTTATAAGCTTAGTAAGATATTTCTCTTTGATATATTCAAAGAAAAATAAAACAACAATACCGGCTTTATGAGAACAAAATAACTTTAGTCGGTGAAAATCATGAAAAACGCCGACGCCAGGATTCGAACCTGGATATCCTTGCGGATGGCAGTTTTCGAGATTCAGCAATTAATTCTGCTGCCCTACCAACTAGGCGAC
>CAYXPX010000012.1:0-19508 GCA_964467335.1 Candidatus Woesearchaeota archaeon
AGCGACGAATCTTGAAGCTGGTATTAATGTACATATTAGCGGAGATATTATAGATCTAACTTCAAGTCTGGAATGCGCCAGGAATAGCGATGGTTCTCTGCTATTTGCAGCCCAATTCAATGGTTGTAGTGAGATAGTTGTGTGGGAGGCAGTTGAAGAAGGTTATTGTAGAAATCCAAGGACTGGGGCGATTGTGAATTGTATAGATGTTGATGGAGATGGTTATTGTCCAAGGAATAGTGGAACTTTTGAGGTTGTTGGTTTTCCTGCTGCATGTCCTATGGGTGGTGGAGATTGTGGTGGGAACGAACCTGCTATGAACCCTGGTGTAGTTGAGAATTGTTTTGATCTTTTTGATAATAATTGTAATGGACAAATTAGTGAAGGATGTGTTCCTTTTACTTGTGTTGATAACGATGGGTATGTGGACTTAAGTTCAGCTAATGGCCAGACATTAAGGTTATCAGATACATGTGCTGGTAGTAATGCTTTTAATCAAACTGGGTGTGTTGAGCCTCTTTATGCATGGCAGAGAAATCAGTTTAATTATTATTCTCCTGGAACTACTGTCGCTTGTCCTTCAGGAACCACATGCCAGGATAGTGATGGTTCAGGACCTACACCTGCTGTTTGTGCTTAGTTTTTTGTTGTTTCAACTCTTTTCCATATTTTGGAGAATTCTTTCTTTTTTAATTTTATATCAATGAATATAATAAACCACAGATATAATCTTGCGAGTATCAGTTTTATTGTCCAATAATATTCTTTAGTTGTTTTTGGATATTTTATAGCTGCGATAATTCCAGAACTTTCTTTTATGAATGAGCGCATTTGATCTTTGTTATTTGTTAATTCTTTAATCTGCAGATATCCACCAGCACTTCTTTTCTTTTGTTTTAGCCAGTCTTTAAAATTTGTTGGATATTTTACATATACTACTGCTTTTGCTGCATATTTTATCCTATAACCTCTTGAATATATTATATTACTTATAACTGCATCATCTGATAATGAGTTTTCAGGTATTTTTTTTATAATGCTATTTCTAATCGCCATCAGATAGCCGGAGCATATTAAATATTTATTCTCTTTTTGTCGTTTTGTTCTTTCTTCATGCGCTCCTGCATCTGTTAGTAAATGACTAAAATAACCGAACATGCTATCTTTTGGATTTGTAGATACAGGCCTTCCAGACACAGCCCCCACTTTATTATCTTTGAACGGTTTTAAAATTTCTTTTACTGCGTTTTTTGAAATGTAAACATCGCCGTCTGTCAGTATTAAGATTTCTCCTTTGACTTTTTTGAATGCAAGATTTAGCGCTGCAGGTTTTCCTTTTCCAGGATCTTTGATATGTTTTATTCTCTTAAATTTTTTAGCTGCTTTTTCTGTTTCTTTGTCAGGGCATACAACAATAATCTCATCTTTATTTTTTAATTGCGGGAGAATTGATTCTATTGCTTTTTCTATTGTCTTCTGTTCTTTGTATGCTGTTATTATTACTGATATCATTTTAATGTTGTTTTGTATATCTCTTCCAGTTTTAAAGCTAGATTATCCCAAATAAATTCTTTTGCTTTTTTTATATTATTTATTTGCATAGAGTGCCTTATTTTGTCGTTGGATATTAGTTTTATTATGTGTTCTTGCAATTTCCTAGTATCTTTAAAATCGTAGAGTAAACCATTACTTTCTTTTATTAAGAATTTTCCACCTTCAGTTTTTGTTGAAATTACCGCATTGCCTTTTGCCATAGATTCTAGAATTACAATGCTAAATGCCTCCCATTCACTTGGCATAATAAATATTTCAGAAAGTTCTAAAATTGTATTTTTTTCATTGTCATCTGCTTTTGTGATTATTTTAACATGGTTTTCAAGGTTAAGTTTTTTTATCAGATCTTTTAACTTATTATAGTAGCCGGCATCTTCGCCAATTATAATAAATTGCAGATTATTTTTTAATTTTATTACTTTTGGCAATGTTAATATCACATCTTGTATTCCTTTATATTCATGAAGTCTACCGATATAAGACATAATAAATTTATTTTTTAGATTATATTTTTCAATGATATTTTGTGTTTTTGCTTTTTTAAATAGATTTTTGTCTATTCCGTTTGGCAGGTATACAATTTTATTTTTATTAAATTTGTATTCTTTTGTTAACCATTCCTTTTGGTAGGGATTTACCTGAATGACCTTATCATAAATTTTATTTGTCAGAGAAATCCATTTTGTAATTCTAAATTTTATAATTTTTTGCCATAGCAAGTAATTTTTTAAGGCCATGAAAGGGCCATGGGGGGTAATTATGAATTTTGTTTTTGGTGAAAATAGTTTTTTTATTAAAATGCAGATATCATGCCAGACAAAACCCAGTGAATGAATATGGATTATATCCAATTTATATTTGAGTAAATTCGTCACTAAACCAGGATAAAAAGCGAAATAATAGCGGTATCTGAACAATGTTTTTGACCTGTGAACCTGTATATTGCCTATTTTTTCCTCCTTTTTTTTGATTATAAGGCTGTTTTTCCTGTCAGAGGTGAATACATGAACTTCATGGCTTTTTGAGAGTTCTTTGGCTAAATAAAAGCAGTTATTTTCTGCACCGCCTACAAAAGGGTAGAAGTATGTTGTTATAAAGCCTATTTTCATAATGAGAATACTAGATTATTGCTTAAATTAATTGTGAATAATAAATGTTACTATTTTTTGGGAGTTAAGTTAGGAAGGTTTATATAGATTTACAATTATCAAAAAATTGAAAGCTTATTTGTTTTATCAAGATGAACTGGGAAGAAACAATTCAAAGAAACCTTTCATGGTTTAGAAATTCTGGAGTTCTTGCAGATGAAGGCAGGACGGGTATTCATGAGAAAGTTTGGTTACTCGAGAGGGAGCATCCTATTGTTAATGGAAATAAGTTATTAGAAGAGGGTATTTTTAAGTATAGGAGAGTAGACTGTGCATTAGAAACAGCTATAATGTTTGCTCTAGCAGATGGAATTTTTTCTGGTGATGTCAATGGTTCAATAGCTAGAAATTTATTAAGATTTGTGAATGAAACCCCCTTTCAAGAGAGAAGATTGTCTCATCCTGATTTTGGACTTTATGCTCATGGTCTAACTTTTGATCATGCTCTGCCTGTTAAAATGTTTGTTGATCAAAATCCAAATGTCAGGTCTTATATTGATGGTACAAGTTTTTGGGATAAGAAATGGGTTGATGATAATAGCTGGGCAGTAATTTTGCCCCTTTATTTATGGGCTATTGATAGAGATCTTGGGACTAATGAGGGGGTGTGCAAGGCATTAATTACTGCGCAGGCATTGTTAGACAAAAAAGAAATACTAAATGGTTATTCTAGGGGTAAACTTGATGGTGTTCCTCACTGGGGCGGAATGCGAAGCATGGCTTTAGCTTATGCTTATTTTTATACAAAAGACCAAAGATTTAGGGATGAGGCAATTAGCTCTTTACAAACAGATTTAGAAAATATAGAAGATTTTAGAAAAGGAAAAACAAAACAACCATATGATTTATCAAATTGCGGTTATTTTGTTATGCAAGGTTCGGCAATTTTACGTTCTACTGGTGATAGGGATGTTGGCGGGGCATTGGAGACAGTTGCAAATTATTTAGTGTCAAGGCAGGGCGAGTCTGGGCACTTTCCAGGGGAATGGTGGGAAGGAAGTAGAGGGGAACATCTTGCAGATTTAGTTTATGGGCAGAACTGGACCACATTAGGATTACAAGCATATGCAAGGCTTGCTGGAGATAACAAGATAAAAGCAGCCTGTAAAAAGTCTTTAGAATTTCTGGCAGGCATACAGAATAAATCTGATTTTGCAAGAACAAATGGTGCATGGTTGGGGGCTTATGATGTCAAAAGAAAGAAATGGGGCGGTGAGGATAGATTTGAAGGAGGTCCAAGTTGTGTTTATACAGGATGGACAAACGCGCCTATAAATACTGCATTTATTGTAGATCATGGTCCATTAGAAACTCCAGTATTGCCGCCGGAAACTAAAAAAGTTATTTTTAATGTTTATGGGGAAGCTTTAAAGGAATATAAACAACATACAGACACATACAAATAGTTAGTAAATAATTTTATCAATTAATTTGTTTAACATGGACAAAACAGAAAAAATTCAAAGTTTGAAAAATGGTTTAATAGTTTCTTGCCAAGCAGAACCAGAAAAGGGAAGCCAACTTTATGAACCTAGAGATATTGCAAGAATGGCAAGAGAAAGTTTAGAGGCAGGTGCCTGTGCTGTTAGAATCTGCGGTACTGAGAATATAGTGAAAACAAAAGAACTTAATCCTACAGGAATAATTATAGGTATAACAAAATCGCAATACCCAGATGGCAGGGTTTTGATAACACCTGATTTAGCCTCTATACATAATATTATTTTAGCAGGCGCTGATATTGTTGCTTTAGATATGACTAAACGTATAAGGCCATACGGTATGCCCAGTGTAGGGTTGTATCTTGAAGCTAAAAAAAGGTTTCCAACCAAGATATTTATGGCAGATTTGTCTGATAAAGAAGAATGCTCTGCTGCTGTTGCTGCTGGAATAGATTTAGTTGGTACAACTCTTTCTGGTTATACTCCTTATACAGAGTCACGTTTAAAGAGAGATCGTTGGTACGAATACCAACCAGATTTCGAGTTTCTTGAAGAGTTATTAAACTCTTTTCCAGATACACCAATTATTGCTGAGGGCCGTTACAGAGATCCAGAGCAGTGTTACAAAGCAATTCAGGAATGTGGTGCATTTGCAGTATGTGTTGGGAGCCAGATAACTAGGATAAGAGAGAGCGTAAGGTGGCATCTCAGCGCAGTCAAAAATGGCGGGTTTAAGTAAATTTCCAAACCAGCATTTTACCCATCAGTTTCAAATGATTTATTATCTCTTTCTTATTGTCTAATTTTGATTCTCCATGAACTCTTACTGTTAGTTTAGCTGGGACTTCTGCCACATTACATTTATTTTTTAATAATTTGAATAGTATCTCTGAATTTATCTGGAATTTATTTGATTCTAGTTTTAATTTTTGCAATTCTTTGGTGTTATATACCCTAAAAATTGGACTTACTGCTGTTATTTTTTCGCCTAAAATTATTCTGTAAATTAAGTTTGCTCCCTTGCTTAATATAATCCTATATAATGGGACAGATTTGTCATAACCCTCTAAATTTGGTGAACCAATTACACAATGAACATCACCTTTTTTGTACCTTTTTAATAATCTAGGAATTACACTTGGGTGAAATGTTAAGTCAGAATCTAATGTTATTGTTATATCCCCCTTTGCTGCTTTTATCCCCTGTCTTACAGCATATCCTAAACCACCATTCGGCTGATAACTTATGACTTTGATATTTCTTTCTCTCTTTTTTATTTTTTGCATCTCTTTTAATGTGTTGTCCTTAGAACCATCGTTTACAAGGATTATTTCGTAATTTTCTTTTAATGCATCTAAATGAGGAAATAGCTCTTTTTTGTACATTCTTAGATTTTCCTCTTCATTATAACATGGAATTATTACTGATAACATTTTAGTTTTCTAGAGTAGTACTCCTTATTTCCTTAAAATTATTTAAAATTTTTATAATTCTCTCGCTTGAATTTCCGTCTCCAAATGGATTGCTCCAGATAATTTTTTTATTTATCATTTCTTTTGATATCTTTAATATATTCTCATGGTTTGTTCCTGCCAGCATGTTCATTCCCCCCTCTATTGTTTCTGGTCTTTCAGTTTCGTCTCTTATGGTTACACAAGGTATTTTTAGTATACACGCTTCCTCCTGTACTCCCCCTGAATCTGTAATTATTAAAGATGCGTTATTTTGTAAATGCAAGAAATCTAAGTAACCTGCAGGTGTAATTAATTTTATTGTTTCTGGAACTTTTATATTAAACTCTTTTAGTTTATTTTCAGTTCTTGGATGAATTGGATAAACTATTATTTTTCCATGTTCTTTTGCAACTAAATCCATACCACTAATTATACTTTGCAATCTTTTTGGAAGGTCTACATTTTCTGCTCTGTGTGCTGTAGCAAGGATATAATCCTTCTTGCCTATTTTCAAATTTTCTAATGCTCTAGATTTTTGCTTAGCTATCTCTATATTCTGGTTTGTTGCATCTACAATTGTATTGCCTACTAAAAATATTTTTTCATCTGAAATTCTTTCACTTCTTAAATTTTTTACAGCTTCTTTTGTTGGAGCAAATAAGAATTCTGATAAATGGTCTGTAATTATTCTATTTGTTTCTTCCAGCATTTGCGGGTTATGGCTTCTTAGTCCTGCTTCATGATGCGCTACGTCAATTTTTAGTTTGCTTGCGGCCATTGCTCCAGCTAAAACAGAAATTGTATCGCCTTCAACAACAACCACATCTGGTTTGTCTTCAGATAAAATTCTTTTTATATCTCCTACCATCAGACCAACTTGTTTTCTATATGGCTGTGACCCAACATTTAAGTTATACTTCGGGGCAGGCAGATTTATATCTTCAAATATTTTTTTATCCATTTCAGCTGAGTAATGCTGGCCTGTGTGCAACGTGTAGAAATCTAAATTATTTTTTACGCAATACCTTATCAGAGGGCTCATCTTTATTATTTCCGGCCTAGTGCCAAGCACAAAACAAGTTTTCATTGCTTGGGTGTAATATACAAGATTTATAAAAGATGTGGTATTATTATCCATAGGAAAAAGCCAATATTTTAGAATTATTTATGGATGGTTTAAACCGCAAAATGAACTGCCCAATGGGGGATAGTTACAATTGAATAATATTTGATTAAAATTAATATCCACAAAATAGAGATTATTGCTAAAGTTATTAATCCTGTTTTTCTAAATTTAGATAAATAGGCTATCGGGATCATATACAAAGGCAGTAAATAAGTTAAATATCTAAATGAGTAAACTAGAAAAAATAATCCTATCAAAGTTAATATTAAAATAGGCGATATAAGATTTAATAGTATAAATAATGATTCTCTTTTTTTGTTTTTGTATATTTTATAAAAACCAAATAAAAATGCTAAAAAAACCAAAGGTGCAGTTATGATAAGATATGGTGCTAATTGTAAAGTTGAAGAAATATCAATCATGCTTGAGAATTTGTAAATAGGATATGGGGAATGTAAAATATTTAATTTATTTAAAGTTGTTAAACCTCCCTGGGTTATCATAATATTGTACTGCCATAAAAAGTGAGGTATTAAGGGCAAACAAATTATGCCTGTTATGAACAAAGCCAAAACGTATTTTTTTATCAATTTTTTATCTTTTCTAACAAAATAAAACAATGTTATAATCTGCGCTAAAATAAAAACAGCTGAGAAGTAATGCAGATAAATAGCTGATGCATATACAAATATAATCAAGATTAAACTTTTATTATCCTTGTTTTTAATTAAATTATACAGCAATAAGATTGAAATTAAATAAATTACCATCAACAAAATGTAAACCCTAATGTGCTGCGAGTATAAAACATGCATAGGATTTATTGCCAGTAAAAAAGAGGCAACTAAAGCTAATTTTTTATCAAATATCTTCTTTACGATTAAATATACAAGGAATATTGACAACAGCCCAAGCAATACCATCATTAATTTTAATAACAAAACTGAATTTAATAACAAAATTATGCCGCCAAGATAATAAAATCCCGGAGGATTTCCAAAATCTTTTACACTGTTTAATCCTTCTTCTATTATTATTCTTGAATTGTTTATAGAATGCAATTCATCTATTCCCGGAGCCTTGTCTTTCAAATGTACGAGCCTTAATAATAAGGCTATTACCAAGATTACAAGCAGTATCTTTGCGTATTTATTCATTTTTTAGCAGTGATAAGTCTATTTCATATAAATAAACCCTATTTTCGAAATTTTTTATTTCTTTTAGCGGCAGCTGTTTATACAGCGGGCATATGTATTGGTCTTTGGTTATATCATCTCTATGGAGTATCAGGGGGTTTGCTTTAATCAATTCTATGAAATATTCCCTAGTGCATCTTGCTTCGTTCGGCACTGCCATTGATTTTTTTTCTCCTTTGTAGAATATTAATGCACTTACAACACTTGTTGTTACTGGCGGATTTCCCATTATCTCTAGTTCATAAAATACAGCATCAGGAATAGTTTTATCAATTTTATTTTCGTAGAAATCATCTCCTAGACCGAAATTTGAGTAGTCCCATGTGCTGTATGGAAAGTTTGGTATTATCTGTGCAATGTTTATTATTAATATCGCTAGAAGAACATATTTTATTATTGTGTATTTTTCTGTCAATTTGTAGATAACAATTCCTGCGAGCAGAAATGATGCTGAATAGAAAGTTATGTTATACATTGGGCCTGAACCTAATCTTGTGAAACCTATCCCTATGAAACTGACAAGCAGGAAAATAACTAAAACTGCCCTTTGGTCCTTAAGGTATATCCAGATGTTTTCCAGTGCACTTTTTTCATCTTTTTTGTTAATTTTGTTTAGATGGTAAATTAATGAGGCAAATATCAGTATTATTGATATTGCTGTGAGATAAGAGTTTCTTGCAAGTGCGAGTTCTGCCATTGAGAGAAATGTGAAACCAATCAGCTGAAATGGAGATTCAGCTTCCAAGTGCTGCTGTGCAAATACTTTGGCTTCTGCTGGATATGTATAAAAGAAGACGAATATAAATGAAAGTGCCACTAATCCAGTAACTATTAGGTTTTCTTTAAGATGCGGCTTTCCTTTTTTTAACAAGAACTGAGATATTATTATTGCAGGCATTATGAATAAAGGGTCAAAATTTCTAGAACCAAGCGCAAATACCATAAACACTATTGCAGCACCCAGATAAATCCATTTTTTATCCTGGACTTTTTCTTTATGATACTTTATGTAGAAATAAATTGTACCAAGCACCATTGCTATAGAAATAATTTTCATTAGTACTTCGTGCCTGCTGTAAGCTATCATATCTGGTGCTGTTGCCATAATGGCCGCACCCCATAATGCTGCTTTTCTGTTAAAAAGTTCTTTTGTTATCAAGTAAACAAAGAATACTGCCAGTGTTCCTATTATGGCATTTATAACCCTTATTGCGACATAGTTTGCTGAAAGTGCTTCATGCGCCAGGAATGACCAGGCAAACATGTTTGGGCCAAGCGCTGACAGCGGCTGATAGTTAGCTGATATAAAGTTGGAGGGAAGTGCAACAAGCCATTTTCCCAATCCCGGGTGCTCCTGGAAATACATTATGCCTGACTTGAAATCCTGCCTGTGCATTTTTATTGCGCTAACCATTGACAGCTGTTCGTCATCCCATAAGTATTCATCTCCTAAACTGTAAAATCTCAGGAAAATTCCAAGAATTATCAATGTTATCAGAATATAAGTTGTTAGTTTGTCTTTTTTTAACATATTTTTTTATTGCGGGAAACATTAATAAAAGTATTGGTAATGTTCTTTTTATGCCATCTAAAGTTTTTGTCTTAAAAACAAAACCCGGAACAGTTTTAGAAGATTATTCCAAGTTATTAGATTTATCAGATTATAAAAAAGTTATTTCAAAGGATTATGAAACAATTTTGAAGCTGAATCTATCCTGGAGCAAGTATTTTCCTTCCTGCAGCACACAACCCTGGCAGTTAGAGGGTGTTGTTAAAAAGATGCAAAAAGATGGTTATAAAAAATTAATTCCTGTTGAAAATAAAACAGTTGTTACTGATGTCTGGGAAGGGGCTAGAAATAATAAATGGCTCCCTGTTTTGGATAGATATGGTTTAAAGTACCAGCCACTAACAGATGTTAAGTGGGTTGATTATAAGCCAAATGGAGAAATGCTGGCTTTACATAAAATTTTTGATGATGGGCATCAGATACCTGAGATGTTTCTTGGAACGAATGTTATTCATTTTCCATTAATAAAGACACATGGACATACGAAATTAACGTGTAGCCTCAAGAATGCTTTTGGAGGGTTAATAACAGAGAAAAGGCATCACTGCCACAAAATGATTCATGAAGTTTTGGTAGATTTATTGCAGATTCAGAAAGAAATACACAAAGGAATATTTGCTGTTGCAGATGGAACTGCATGCGGTGATGGAAATGGGCCAAGAACAATGATGCCAAGAATTAAGAATTATATTTTAGCCAGTAATGACCAGGTTGCTATTGATGCTATCTCTGCGAAGATGATGGGCTTTGATCCTATGAAAATTAAATTCATAAAATTAGCGCATGACAGGGGTTTGGGCGTTGGTGATATTAACCAAATAGAGGTTATAGGAGAAGATATTTCAAAAGTTAATTTTAATTTCTCAACTGGAAAAAGCCCTGTAATATTTTTTGACCAGTTATTTAGAAAAAATTCTTCAAGAATTGTAGAAAGATTATTATTCCACACGCCTTTATTCAATTTGTGCATTTTTGGTAGCGAGTTTTATCATGATTATATCTGGTATCCAACAATTGGCAGAGCAAGGATAAGGAAATTTAGGAAGACAGATTGGGGTAAATTATTTGATAAGTACTAAAATTTAGGTACAACACTAAAAAAATAGTTACAATCCATAGCAATATTCCTATTGTCAGTTCTTTGTCTTTATAAATTAGGTTTGGTTTTCTTGCAATTTCAGATCCGCTATAGACTAAATATAAGTATCTTAATATAACATACATAGCAAAAGGCAAAGTTAGAAGTAAATTTTTGTGTTCTCCTAAAAATGCATAAAGAGAGTAAGAGGTTATTAACAAAGTCGTAGATATAATCATTAGAATATTGTTTATTTCAGGAGTGTAATACTTAAGAACTTCTTTGTGTTTAAATGCATTGTTACCTAATATTTTGATATCTGCTTCTCTTTTTCCCACAACCAGGAATAATGCCAGAAAGAACGGGCATAAGATTAACCAGGGCGAGAGAATCCTATTTATTATGAAAGTACCGCTTATTGCCCTTATTACAAAATTTGCTGAAACCAGGATGATGTCCAGCAAAACAATGTTTTTTAGATAAATTGAATAAAATAATGTTAAAATAAACAGCCCCACAATAGAAATTAGAAAAATTATAGATATTTTATAAGCCAGGAATAATGACAGCAAAAGAATTATTGCACCTATAAATAATGCTGTCTTTACATGGATTTTTCCGGATGCTATGGGCCTTAATTTTTTTTCAGGGTGTTCTCTGTCTTTTTTTCTGTCTATGATATCATTAATTATATAGCTTGTTGAGGATGCCAAGCATAAACTTGCCAATCCAAATGTTGTCAGAAGAAATGCCCTGCCGTCAAACAATAAGTTGGAAAATATTAAAGCCAAATAAATAACTAAATTTTTGTACCATTGATTTACCCGCAGCAAGTCAAACAACGTTTTTATTTTCATTTAAATTTCTCCTTAATTATTTCTGCTACTTTTATGCCTGATCCTAAAGCTACATTCATGTTTCTTATTTTTGGGAATGTTACCTGGATTCCTGAGTTGAATAAATGAGGTAGTGGTGTGGTGTATGCTGGGGCGTATTTTAGATAGCTTTTGTCATATATGGGCTCTGCATATTTTTCCCTAAATACGTAACACCATACAAGGTCCATGTCTGAAAAGTATTTTTTAAGTATAGATAAATATATTGCTTTTATTTCTTCGTCTGATTTTGGCATGTCTTCTTCACTGCCGCCATATCTAACGCACCAGCTTACTTTACTTTTATACTTATCAATAAGCATTGAGTGCTGGTAGACAACATGTATGCGTTCGCCTATAAAATTTATCCAGTAGTTTTCAGGATCTAGAAACTTTTTAGTCCCAAATAACAGACCAACTACAGGGACATATCTTAATTTTTTAATGTTTTCAACATATTCTTTTGGCAGATTTTTGCAAAATTTTATTAATTCAGGAACTGGTATTGTGTTTATTAAAATATCAAATTTCTCCAAGTATTTTTTATTTTTTATTGAGTATGTTATTATTTTTTTCTTTATATCCAAGCTGATTATATTTGTCTGCAAGTGCATTCTGCAATTCTTTGATGTGCAATCCTGCACTAATCCATCTACCATTCCCTGTATGCCATTAACCGGATATGTAAACAAATCATTGAATTCTCTTTCTTTCATCCTGTGGGCGAACTGTTTTATTGCTATCTCTTTTAAAGGAATGTTAAATTTATTTCTTCCATATAGCTGATAGTATATTTTTTGTGTAACTGATTTACCGCACATTTTGTTTAGGTATGTTTCTGCATCTAAGCTGTCCGGCAGTTTGTCCGGATTTAATATGTAAGATACATATAATCCAAATAAACCAAACCTTAATTTTTCCCAGATGTTTAGGTAAGGAAATAAAATATATTTCAATGGTTTGTTTATGTTGTACACTTTTCTGTTTACGGCCACTGCAAGATTAATTTTTTTCCATGTATTCTTCCCCAAAAGATCATAGCGTTTTAGATAAGCCAATGTTGTTGTATTTGTACGAACAATATGGTGATTGAATCTTGGGATTAAATCTCCGGTTGGCACAGTAAAACTGCTAGCCAATCCCCCCCAAAAAGGCGCCTTTTCCAGTATTGTTACTTTGAAGTTTTTATTATTTAGAAGTTTATCTGCTGCTGATAAACCAGCAAGTCCTCCTCCAAGAATAATTATTTTCTTAGGCATTTTTAATCAAAGGCATAAATTCTTTCCTATAAAGCTTGTTTTTTAGTACTTTATTTATTGTACTCTTTCCTTGCGTGTGGTACCAGTATATTGTGTTATACCTAGATGCAATAAATGCTGGTATTTTGAATAAAGGCGTTTTAAATATTAAATAATTTATTATTGGGATCTTTCTCAGTTTCATTTCTATGTTAACTATTGGGCTTGTTTTGATATCTGGCTGTAAAAATTTAGTCGCTGTTATTTTATCTCCAGTTACTTTATATTTTGTGCTTCCTATACCTAATTTTTCTGAGTTTGTTATATATGGAATATTCTTATAATCAATACCAATGAAGTCAGCCGCCAGAGCATCAACTGCAACAAGGTCATTTGAAGCAAATATTGAATTAATTATTTTTGGAATGCCATTAACAGGACCATTGCCTTCCAAACAAATAGTTGCATCAACGACTGCGAAATTTATTTTTAGTCCTTTGTTTATTTCCGGTATTGCATCATTTATCACGTGGTGCAATTGCTGCCTAAATGTGGGGATACAACCCCACTGGTTTTTTAGAGCGCATGTCATTTTAGGTATTAAATGTGTTTTTAATACAGGAGCACTAATTATAGAATCTACTTTTGTCAATATTTCCGGAACCTCTAAATATTTGAATATATTTCCGTTTGTCGTTATTCTTTTTGTAGGCTGTTTTGACAAGTTTATAAAAGTGATTTTATATTTTTTGCATAAATCTATTATACCCCAATTTTTAGCTGCTTCTTCTACCTGTTTAGTCGTTGCTACATTGCAGTCTCCTATATAAATTTCTTTGTTATTTTTTTTCAGAACTTTTATTATGCCTTCTATTACCCATGGGGATGTGCATAATCCCGGAACAACTTTTTTAAGAAGAAGGTTTGTTTTAATGAAAACTTTTTTTCCTTTTACGTATTTTTTCCAATTAGCTAATTGCATAGCTTGCTCAACTGCTTCTAATAAAACTTCTTTAGACTCTCCCCTAATCCTTTTATGGGCCACGATAGACATAATTCAAGTTATCAAAGAAAGACTTATAACTGTTTTGTTTATAAGATGAATATGAAAGTTTGTGTTTTGACTTCATCTTTTCCGGCTTATTATGGGGATGCTCAAAGTCCTTTTATCTATAGATTTGCTAAAAGTTTAGCAGATAATAAAGTTGATGTTAATGTTGTTTGCCCTTTTTATAAAAATAGCAAAAGCAAAAATGAAAAATTAGATGGAATAAATGTACATAGATTTTACTATTTTATAAAAGGATTTCAGACTTTCACTGAAGTCGGGAGTATTCCTGATGCTGTTAAAACTTTTTATGGAAAACTGCAGCTTCCATTTTTTTGCATTTTTTATTTTTTAAAAGCGTTTAATCTTGGAAGAAAGTCAGACATAATTCATGCGCAGTGGATTATTCCTTCTGCATTTATTGGGGTTTTATTAAAGAAGTTTTATGGTAGACCACTCATAGCTACGACAAGGGGAACTGAATTAGTTTTGTCTTCTAAGAGTTTTATATGGAGGCCTTTCTTAAATTATACTATGAAAAGATGCGATTATTTAGTTTCTAATAATACTAAACATTCTGAAATATTTAGAAGTTTTGGTGTTGATGAAAAAAAAATCATACACATACCAAATGGTTTAGACTATGGTTTATACAGAAAAAGGCATAAAGGAGTTGTTAGAAAAAAGTTCGGTTTTGGTTTTGATGTAAAGATGGTTTTATTTGTTGGTAACTTGATAAAACTAAAAAGAGTTGATATCTTGATTAAGGCTTTTAATGGTGTTGCAAACAAATATCCTAGAAGTATCTTGATTATTATTGGGAGCGGTCCTTTGAGACATAAGCTTGATTTTTTAGTAAATAAGCTTAGGCTTAAGTCTAGAGTTAGATTTATTGGTAGAGTTGAACCTAAAAATGTTGCAATTTTTATGAATGCCGCCGATGTTTTGGTGTTGCCTAGCTCTTCTGAGGGCAGACCAAATGTTGTTTTGGAGGCCTTGGCTTCAGGATTGCCTGTTGTTACGACAAATGTCGGAGATATTGGCAACTTTATTAGAGATGGTTATAATGGTTTTATAGTTGGAATAGACGATATCAATTCCTTAGAAAGAAAACTTTGTAGCTTATTATATAATAAAAAACTTTCAAGAAAATTTTCTCGTAATGGTTTTGAGACTGTTAAAAAAATTAACCCAAGTTGGGAAGATGCCGGTAAGGAGTATATTAAATTGTATGGAGACTTGCTGAAAAATTAGTAGATATCTGTGGTCGAGAGAAGAAGCATTTATAAAGGGGGGAGTTTATCATCATGAAAAATGCGTTGGAGCCATAACTTTTAGATGATTATAATTGGAGATAATATGACAGAACCTCAAAGACCAAGCTGGGTAAAAGATAAAGTATTACATAAGGAATTTGAAACAATTTATTGTAAACCATATGATGACTATAAAGATCACAAAAATGATTCTAGTTGTTATGTTCTCATAAAAGTTGATTTTGAGTTTTATGAGATACAAATTGCAATATGTAACTATAATCATGAGATACTGAAAGTTTTTAGAGGAAAAAGGTCACAAGATCTTTATAATGCTGTCTTTGAATATGAAAAAAACCATAATCTGAAATGGTTCACAGAAAAACAACATATTGCTTACATAGGAAAAGAATTAAAAAAAGCGGAAATTGCCTTGGCACTTGGTAGTTCTGGATATTACCAAGAATAATTTTGTTTATAATAAATTTTATTTAGACGTATTATAGAGTAAAAGCAAACAGAAAAATATAAAAGGGGCGGCTGTGTTTTATAAAATATGGGGAATAGATATAGAGTGGAATATGATAGAGATGCCTGTATAGGTATTGCTACTTGCGTTACTGCAGACAGTGAAAATTGGTCTATGGCGGAAGATAACAAAGCAGATATGAAGGGAGGTAAACAAGATCAAAAAACAAAGTTTTTTATTAGAGAAATAGACGAATCTGAGCTTCTTAAATGGAAGGAAGCTGCTGAAGCTTGTCCTGTGAATGTTATTCATATAATTGATTTAAAAACTGGAGAGAAAGTTATATAAACAAGCAATTATATTATGGTTTATGTCTTTACCTATAATAAATGAATCTGCAGTAAGTAAAAGGGAAATAAAAAGTAGGTCTACTGTCACGATTACTATGCCTTTACAAAGGCAAAAGACGAATTATAAAACAGTTCTTTTAATTTACCCTCCATTTTATATAGAAACTGGGAAAGGCAGGAAAGAGTCATATGGTGCTGCAGTGCTTCCTCCTCTTGGAATGCTTACGTTAGCTGGAGAATTAGAGAATAATAATTATAAGGTCTCATTTATTGACGCAGAATGTGAGATGATAAATGATGAAAAGCTTTTAGCCATTATTCTTGAAAAAAAGCCTGATGTTCTTGGATTTTCTTGTATGACTGCTAACTATAACCGTTTAATTGCTATGTCTACTAAGATTAAGGAAGTTGTTCCAGACACCTTGATATTTTTTGGTGGTCCGCATGTATGGCATACTTGGACTGATACTTTGAAAACCGGCGTTGTTGATTTTGTTGTTATAGGTGAAGGTGAGGAAAGTACTTGTGAAGTTTTGAATAATTTGAATAGCGGGAAGTCGCTTGGTGATATTAAAGGTATAGCTTTTAGGGAGGGAGAAGAAATTGTTTTTACGGGCAAAAGACCCTTTATTAATAATTTAGATAAATTAGCTTATGCTGCATATCATCTAGTCGATATAAATAAATATAGACCATCACCCCAACATGTTATTAGAAAACCATCTGTTACCATGACTGTATCTAGGGGTTGTCCCTTTAAGTGCACTTTTTGCTATGTTCCTTATCTATTTGAGGGTACTTTTAGACTAAGAAGCGTAGACAATGTTGTTGGAGAAATAAAACAACTTGTCGAAAAGCATGGTGTTAAGGAAATACAATTCATGGATGATCTATTTGGGGCAAATAAAAGGTGGCTTGAACAATTTTTGGATAAACTGATTAAGGAAAAAATAGACATTACTTGGTCTTGTTTAACTAGAGTAGATATTATGGATTGGGGGCTTGCTAAAAAGATGAAAAAAGCTGGATGCTGGTGTCTTTTCTTTGGTTGTGAGAGTCTTGATCAAGAAATATTAAATGCAGTGAACAAGAGGCAAACAGTTGAGCAAATAGAAACTGCTATAAAATCATGTAAGAAAGCGGGTATTCAGGTTAGAGCTAATTTTATTCTTGGCTCGCCTGCTGAGACGCCTGAGAAAGCGAAAAAAATGATTGATAAATTGTGTAAACTAAATCCTGATTATGTTAAATTTAATGTAATGACACCTTATCCAGGGCTTAAAATTTATGATGAGGTTAAAGAAGGGAAGTGGGGCAGACTAATTGATGGTTATGATCCAGAAAAATTGACAAACCATGAAGTTGTTTTTATTCCGTTCGGGTACAAAGATGTTAATGAGATTTTAGATATTAGAAAATATGCGTATAGAAAATATTATTTCAGACCTAGATATATTTTATCTAGGCTTACAAAAATAAAGACTATTTACGATGTTAAAAGGTATTGGATGGGTTTAAAACTTGTTTCTCTTAGATATTTATTTAACTATGGTGCTGAATAATATTAAATAAAAAATTGAGAAATCCTGAAATGAAAAAATTGAATATTGGTTGCGGCTTAGACAAAATAATCAATATTCATATTTTTGCATTAAAGTATTTTCTTCTTATTAATGGGTCTACCTCATCAGGTAAAGTGCTATATCCTGAGTGTTTAAATATTAGTTTTAATTTATTTAAAAAGCGAATTTCTTTGAGATGTTGATAAACTAATGTATGGCTGGATATTCCGTGTTTGGTTGCTAGTGATTTGCCTGGTTTGGTATATTCGTCTAAGTTATTGAATAGTGTTGAGAATCTATTTATATTATCTGAGTTAGAAAAAGACCATAAGTCTGATATTTGATAATAGTCCTTTATGTATGGATATCCTATTGGAACATCTAAATTTATAGCCTTTAATAATTTTTTTTCCATATATGTTTTTCCAACATAAAAAAATTTTGGGTTAAAATTTCTAAAAATTAAATCTTTTTGCCAGGCTATATCAAATCTTGATAGCATAACTATATCATATTTAAATTTATACTTTTTTTCATATTCTGATTTTAATTCTATAACTTTTTTTGTGCTATACCATCTACTATAACTGCCTTGTTGCCTTTTGGTATTCCCTGTGACATATTCCGGTATTTTAAAAATTATTTGTTTTTGGATAATTGACAATTTAGGATTATACAAACTCTTTATTTCTTTTTTAAGATCTGTACTCCAACTATGAATAAATACATCAACGTTTTGATTAATTTTAAAAATATGATTATTATAATTTTTAAACCCTATTTCTAGAACTTCTTTTGAAGAGTCTTTGTTTTCTCCAGATCTTCCTTTTATTCCTCCAATTACCCCATATAAACAGAAAGCTACCCTTGGTTCTTTAAGGGACCTATACTCTGGCAGTTTATCAGTACTACTTGTAAATACCTTTTTTATATAATAAGGAAAATTTACCAGATGTTTTAATAAAACAAATAATCTTATTAGCATACCTTGTTTCTTTAAAGTTTCTATATAAAGTTTTTGCTTGTTTTTGATTAGTTCTTTCCGTATTCATGTTGACGGGCTATAAATCATAACCCATTATTATAGCACTACACTAAAATCGCGAAAGGAGTTTTGTGCAGGGAGCAGCTTAAAATAACAACTTTGTACACAGATTTAAGACTTTTTACGACTTGGTCCCCTAAATAGTAAAGTATTTAAATTCAAAATAATTTATATGTATTGCGAAATTACAAAGATTGAAATTTTAATATTAACATGACAGAATTGCCAATTATGAAAAAAAATGACGTGAAGGACTTTAAAGTATTGATTCTTTATCCAAACCAGATGGCAGGGGTTGTGCCAGGTAGTCTTGCTCTTTTGTCTGCTTGTTTAAAAAAAGCAGGTTTTCAAACAAAATTATTTGATGCTTCTTTATACAACTTAGCTAAAAAAAGCCAGGATGAGGTAAGAGAAAAATATAATCAAGTCAAGAAAACAGAACTTGACAAATATTTTTCTTACAAAAAAGAAGATATCTTTGAGGATTTTATCAAAACTGTCAAAGAATATCAACCGAATTTAATCGTAACTACAGCTGTTGATGAGACTTTGCCATTGACATTTTCTCTTCTTGAAAGGGTCAAAGAATTTAACATACCTGCTGTTGCCGGTGGCATAACTGCAATTTTTAATCCTGACCGAGTCTTTGAAAGCAATTCTATCAATCTTGTTTGTGTTGGAGAGGGTGAAGACGCTATTGTGGAATTATGTGAAAAGATGTATAATGGAGAAGACTATAGCAATGTAAGAAATTTTCATATAAAAAATAAGGATGGCACGATTAAAAGAAATCCACTTAGACCACTTGTTAACCTAGATAATTTACCTTATCCAGATTACTCCATATATGACAATACTCGGTTTTACAGACCCTTTCATGGTGAAGTTGTAAGAATGGTAGTTGTTGATACAGACAGGGGTTGCCCCTATAAATGCACTTTTTGTGCAGCACCAGCGTTAATGGATTACTATAAAAAAAATAACAATTCTGTATATTTCAGAACGAAAAACGTAGATAAAATAATTGATGAAATAAAATACCTGGTCAAGGAATACAACCTTAATTTTATTTGGTTTAGTTCTGAAACCTTTTTAGC
>CAYXPX010000013.1:0-19466 GCA_964467335.1 Candidatus Woesearchaeota archaeon
AGAAAGATTGGCCAGAGGCGCGTTCATAAGAAACCTTTCAATCTCGTACGGACAAAGTTTGGTGGAAAGGGCAGGAGGAAACATTGCATTGAGAGACCTAGGCCAAAAAATGGTTGATGATGCTTCTCGTTTCTATGAATATTCACTAACTGAGAGCATAAAGCAGGTCAAAGATAGAGAATTCACAGAAAGAGACGTTTTTATGTTAGAATTTGATATGTTTGTAGAAATGTATAGAGCCGAAGCACCAGTATTAAAAGAAGCGATTGCAGCACCAATTTTAATAATGGATGATGTGCACTTCAAGAGCGAAAAAGAAAGAGGAGCTATGATGCAGGACCTGCTTGAAAGAAGGTACAACGAAGGAAAAAGGGCAATATTCATAAATAGCAACCTCTCACCAGATGAATTAATAAAATCAGGAAATTCAGATGAGGTATTGTATCAAAGATTATCGAGCAGGGTAAAAGAAATGTTTTATCCTATAGATGTTGGTGATGCTAAGGATTACAGGGAAGAAGTGCTTGGAGCTCAAACTAAAAAAGATATTGATGATATTATTGGTGAAAATTAAATTAATTCCTACACCCCAAAATGAAAGACCATTTGCATGCGAACAAGTAGTCGAATGCAGAATCTATGAAAGAGTAAAATCTAAATTAGATAAAATTCTTAAATAAATCTACTTAGACTTCTTGCTTAGTTTTCCCTGTTTTCTCTTTTTGCCAGACTCAAAAGCACTTGCACATTCTGTAGAACAAAATCTGTAATATTTTCCATCCAGCTCCTCTTCAACAAAATCTTTATCAACCAAAACAACCCCGCATTCAGCGCACTTGGCTTCGCCTTTTTCATATCCCTCAACAAATCCTTCTTCTACTTCAGTTATTTCATCACCTTCCTCTAATTTATCTCTCCCCTCTCCATCGTAAATGTCTCCCTCGTGCTCTCCCTCTTCAAAATCCTTATCATCATCTACTGGACTTCTTTTTGACAATCTGTTTTCCTTCATTTTTTACCACAGAGTTTCCTAATTGAATTTGCCAAAGCAATTAAGCAATCTTTCTCAACAGAAGTTCCCATATCTTTTGCCCTACTTAATACATAATTTGCTAGTGCCACCGCCCCATCAACACCCTCTGGAGTAAAAAGCCCAGCATTTTGATCACTTTTAGCCATTTTATTTTCCTCCTCTACTTTTTTTCTTTCCTATAGCCTTAATACCGTTCATATATTTTCTTAAAACTTTTGGTACTACCACAGAGCCATCCTTCGTCTGAAAATTCTCTAAAATTGCAACCAAAGCCCTTGAAGTTGGAATCAAAGTACTGTTTAGTGTATGCACATGTTTATTTCCGCCAGAAGTATTATATCTCACACCAAGTCTTACAGCCTGATACGAAATACAGTTGCTGCAGCTTGCAATCTCTCTGTATTCTTTCTGTACAGGACTCCAAAATTCCAGATCATAAGTCTTCGCAGAAACAATTCCAGTATCTCCGCCGCACAATAAAACCTGCCTGAAAGGAATTCCAAGACTTTTCAAAAATTCAATTGCATTCCTTACAAGTTCTTCATAAAACTTCCAAGAATCCTCTGGCCTGCAGATAATTAATTGCTCAACCTTGTTAAACTGATGGACTCTGAAAATTCCTTTAGTGTCCTTTCCATGTGCGCCTGCCTCCTTCCTAAAGTTCGTGCTAAACCCTGCAATCTTTATCGGCAAATCTTTTTCATCAAGTGTTTCATCCATAAACATCGCAGTTATCGGATGCTCAGAAGTCGCTATTGTATACAGGTCTTCATTCTCAACTTTGTAAAGCATCTCGCCAAAAGCTCCAAGATCAGTAACGCCTGTATAGGCCTTTCTGTTCATCATAAATGGGGGAACAACAAGCTCAAATTTTTTCCTGACCATAAAATCAATGCCGTATCTGGCAAGAGCATTCTCAAGCAATGCTAATTCCCCTCTCAAAAAATACCATCTTGCGCCTGATATCTTGGCAGCCCTCTCCAAATCAGCAAATTTATTTCTCTCAATCAAATCAACATGGCTCAAAGGTTTGAACTTAAATTTTGTCTTGCTGCCGAAGACTTTTACAACTTTGTTTTCATTATTGCTGCCGCCTGCAGGAACACTCTCATGCAGCATATTTGGCACAGACAACAAAAACCCGTCAATTCTTTTCTTAAGAATTTCAAGCCTTTCCTCGCTTTCTTTTATTTTTCTAGGGAGCATCTTTGCTCTCTCAACAAGCTTGCCAATATCATTTCCCTGTTTTCTGAATTTTACAATCTCTAAAGTGATATTATTCCTTTCATGCCTTAATTCATCCGTCTCTCCTTTTAATTTTCTCCACTCTTCGTCAGCATCAAGCAGTTCATCAACGATTTTAGAATTATACTTCACGCCTCTTCTCTTAAGATTATTCTTAACCAGTCCGGCATTTTCTCTGACAAAACGAATATCAAGCATAAGACAAATTAAATCGCTTTATTATTAAAACTTCCGAAAATAAAAATAAAATTTCATCACTACTGAATGGATAGGAAAGTATCTCCTTAAAAATATATTTATAAAAAGTTACGATACAAAGGTTTAAATATAAGTTTTCAATCATACTAATGTAAAAAAAGGTAGATAATTTTGGGGGATGGTTTATTTGGTTACAAAAAAAACAAGCACAGATATATTTGAAGTTTTTTTCAGAAGAAAACCAGCAATGATACTGGTTGCTCTTAGAAAAAATCAAAAAAATAGGTATGGTTCTGTTTTGGCAAAAGAAGTAGACTGCACATATTCGCATGCAGTTAAGATTCTGCAGGAGATGGAAAAGGCAAAGTTGGTTGCATTCCAGAAGCAGGGCAGGATAAAAACAATTGCATTGACAGACACAGGGAATAAAATAGCAGAGTATATTGAAAGAATAGGCGAAGAACTAAATTAATAAACTTCTTTTTGTTTGTTTTTTTATGAATATAAAGAATTTTACTCCAAGAACATACCAGGCAGGCATTCTTAATACATGCAAGGACAAAAATACTTTGGTATGTATACCGACAGGTTTGGGCAAAACAAAATGCGCAATACTCCTGGCAGTATTTCAGCTCAACAAAAATCCTGGCACAAAAATCCTGGTTCTGACACCGACAAAGCCGCTTGCAAATCAGATATGCAATGAATTTAAGGAATGCATTGACATCAGTGAAGAAAGTATAATCCTGCTGACTGGAGCAGTACATCCAAAAAAAAGGCAGGCACTGTACGAAAAAGCAGCAGTGATAGTTGCAACACCGCAGACAATAAACGAAGATCTCCAGAACAGAAGAATCTCATTAAAAAATTTTAGTCTTCTTGTCATCGATGAATGCCACAGGTCAAGGGAGAAATTCGCAAACACAAAAGTGGCTAAACTTTACATAGAACAAAATCCGGAAGGAAAAATACTAGCACTAACAGCATCTCCTGGCTCAACAAAAGCAAAAATAGATGAGATATGCAAAAATCTGTTTATAGATGCAGTTGAGATAAGGACAGAAAATGATGAAGATGTAAAAGAATACATTCAGAACAAGGAAATTGAATATATAGATATAGAACTGCAGGAAGAGCTGAAATATATCCACAAATTGCTGAAGGACTTTTACAAAGAAAAACTGCAGGGACTTGAAAATTTTAATATATCAAAGCCTGCATCGCAGATAAACAAAGTTGATTTATTGTTTCTGCAGAAAAGACTGCAGTTCTCATCAAAAAGACCTGCAACATTTTACGGTCTTTCGCTTGTAGCCCAGCTTCTGAAATTAAATTTTGCAATGGAAATGCTGGAAACACAGGGCCTGAAAGCATTGGATAGTTTCCTGAACAAGCTTGAAAATGAAGAAACAAGAGCGGCAAAAACAATATTGAAAAATAACAATGTAATAAAAGCAAGAAACCTGTGTAAAAATCTTATAGAAAAAGGATTTGATCATCCAAAAATAAACGCTTTGAAAGACATAATAAAAAATACAGTAGAAAAAAAGAATGGTTCAAGAATAATTATATTCACAAACTACAGAAACACAGTGGACAACTTGTTGGAAGTATTAAACAAAATAAATATAAGAGCATCAAGGCTTGTGGGTCAAAAAGAGGGCCTCTCGCAGAAAAAGCAGATTGAAGTAATAGAAGATTTTAACAATGGAAAATATAACTGCCTTGTAGCCACATCAATAGCAGAGGAAGGAATTCATATAGGAGAAGCAGACATGGCAATATTTTATGACCACACCCCGTCAAGCATAAGAAGAATTCAGAGAGTTGGAAGAGTAGGAAGGTTAAAGCCCGGAAAAATAATATTTATGATAACAAAAGGAACAAGAGACCAGGCATACTACTGGAAATCGCAGAAAGATGAAAAAAGAATGAAGGGGATACTCAGCAGGATGAAAGAAACGCCGATACAAAGACAGAAAATCCTGCCTGAATTTTAAAAAATGCCGAAAATAATAATAGACCATAGGGAAAATAAAAATCTTGTGAAAGAGCTGATAAAAGAAGGCCTCTCAGTAGAAAAAAGGCAGCTGGAAATAGCAGACATTGTGATACAGACAAAAAACCTCCAGAATGAAGAGCAGACAGTTGGAATAGAAAGAAAAACAACAAACGATCTGCTGAATTCAATAATAGACAAAAGGCTTCTCAACCAGCTCATGATTCTAAAAGAAAACTTTGATGTGCCGCTGTTGATAATGGAAGGAGAAAGCAATATATACAAACTAAGAAATTTCCATCCAAATTCAATAAGGGGAATGATATCAACAATCGCCATAGATTTTCAGATTCCGATAATTCATACCCAAAACCACAGAGATACAGCAAAATACATTTCATTAATTGCAAAAAGGCTTGAAAAGACAAGAAAACCACTCAGCTTGCTGCCAAAAAGAAAGCCTCTTACGCCTGGAGAAAAACAGCAGTATGTTTTGGAAAGTTTTCCAGGCATAGGGCCGGCAATAGCAGGCTCAATAAGAAAAAATTTTAACAGCATAAAAGATTTCATAAATGCAGAAGAAAAAGAAATGCAGAAAGTAGAGAAATTAGGAAAAATAAAATCAAAAGAAATAAAAAAACTGGTTGAGGAAAAATTTCTAGAATAATCCTGCGCCGGTGCCTGCAAGCATGCGCCTTAATTCATTTTTTTCATCATGAGACATTGGCAAAAGACCGTGTTGTTTTGAATATCTCCAGGAATAATCAACAAAAATCCCATAAAAAACATGTAATGCTGCAGCTAATTTATCATATCTGATTCCATTGGGGAAAAATCTAGGACATATATTAGGAATGGTTTTTATTATAAAAACAGATTCATTTGGATATTCCCAGCCAAATCCTGTAGGCCCTCTTGCGTTTCTTAGGTGAATATTCTCCTCCAAGAGATATTCAAGAACTACATTATTTCCTGTCATACTAAAAATAAAAGATATTCAGAGATTTATGAGTATTATTATCCTAATTCATAACTTTTCAGTAAGTTATATTCAGGCCCGTCCTTTCTGAGGATACTCCTAAAAATGCAGAACCTGTCTACATCAAAGGAGAGTTTTTCAATTTTAAAACTGTTCACCTCTTCCGCAAATCTGGCAAACCCCTCCTTATTTTTTACAAATTTAACTCTTCCAATAGTTATATGCGCCCCTATTTTCAAATCTCCTAACCCAATTGTCTCAGCATCAACAAGCTTCTGCAGCTCAGCAACTTTTTCAGCAGGCTCAGCCCCTGCCCATATAACACCTGTCTTTCCATGGCTGGAATAAAAACCAAAATCAGCAAGTTTCAATCCAAATTTTTTAAATTTGACATTCTTTAGCTTTTCAATCAGCTCCTGCGCTTTATCATCAGGAACTTCCCCGAAAAATTTAATGGTTAAATGCAAATTTTTTCTGAAAACCCATTTAATTTTTGCAGCTTTATTGCTGCTGAATTTGTTTTCAAGCTCAAAAAGATAATCTTTTATATCATCAGGCAGATCAATTGCAGTAAACAACCTCATAGAAACGCCTCCAAAATTTTTCTCCCCAAGGCAACAGTAATTCCGTTAACATCTTTGTTGGGATTTATTTCAACAAGATCAACAATTTTTAAATTTTTCATCATTCTTATCCTTTTAATCATATACAAAAGTTCAAAACTGCTTAAGCCCCCTGGTTCCAGATATCCTGTGCCAGGAGCAAATGCAGGATCAGCAGCATCAATATCAATGCTCAAATAAAGTCTGGAAAATTTATTCATCCTTTCCATGATTAAATTGCATACTTCCCCAACCCCCAGTTCAAAAATCTTATTCATGTCAAAATAAACAATTTTTTTCCTGATTAAATACTCGCGCTCCTCAAAGCTGATGCTCCTCAGCCCGACAATTACAAGATTTTCAGGTTTTAGGATTCCTTCTTCAATTAATATCCTGAGGTAATCCTCATGCGTAATAAAATCACTGCTCTGCATGTCAGGATGCGCATCAAAAACAATCAGGCCTGAATCCCCGTCAGAAAATCCCTTAAATGAAAAATAAGTCATTGAATGGTCCCCTCCAATTAAAAACAATTTTTCATCATTGTTTTTCACAAAATTAAGCAGCCTCTTTCCAAAATCTTCAATATTCTCCCCAAAAATATCAAAAATTTTAGCATTAAATCCTTTGGTCAAAAGACCAGGGGCAAGTTCGCATCCATTGTTTTTTCCCAAGCTGCCGTAATTTACAGGAATCCTGACGATTTTCATAAAAAAAGAATATAAACAAAATTTAAAAAACTAACCAAACATCCCCACATGCTCCGAATTCTCCTGATAAGAACTGGCAAGCTTTTCTATTGCACTCACAAAGTCCTCATGCACAACGTTTGTTCTTTTCTCTCTTATGGCAAAATAGCCCGCCTCAGTGCAGACAGCCCTAAGGTCCGCACCGCTGAATCCGTCTGTATTATTGATAAGGTTGTCAAAATCCACTTCTGCCAGGTTCATAGACTGCGCGTGTATTTTTATAATGTCCAGCCTTGAATTTTTGTCAGGTAGTGGGATTTCAATAAGCCTGTCAAACCTGCCGGGTCTTAAAAGAGCAGGATCAAGAATGTCAAACCTGTTTGTGGCTGCAATAACTTTAACATTGTCAAGAGAATTAAACCCGTCAATCTCAGTCAAGAGCTGCATCATTGTCCTGTGAACCTCCCTCTCTCCTGAAGTTCCTATGTCAACTCTCTCTGCAGCAAGAGCATCAATCTCATCAATAAAAACTATGCTCGGTGCTTTCTCTCTGGCTAGCTTAAAAATATCTCTTACAAGTTTTGCCCCCTCGCCTATAAATTTTTGCACAAGTTCAGAAGCCACTATTTCTATAAAAGTACAGTTTGCGCTTTTTGCAACAGCCTTCGCAAGAAGTGTTTTCCCGGTTCCAGGCAGGCCGTATAACAAAATTCCTTTCGGAGGCGTAATTCCTATCTTCTTGAATAATTCAGGCTCAACAAGTGGAAGCTCAACAACCTCCCTTATTTCCTTAATCTGTTCATCAAGTCCGCCAATGTCTTCCCATCTGATTTTCGGTTTGTCAAGAATAATAAAATCACCAAGCTCAAAATTCTTGTTCTCATCAAGTTTTTTGACTATAGACAAAGATCTTTGCTCAACAAGCGCAGTATCTCCTGAGTTTATCTCAACATCTCCTGCAATGTTCACAAAAAAATAACTGCCGTTTGGAAGCCTTATCACTGCCTTGTTCCCGATTTTTTTCTTGACATCACAAACCAGCAAAGGAAGCTCCTTATACTTATTCAGCTCCGCCTTAAGATAATTTACACTGTTCTTAAGAAGCAGGTTCTCCTCGCTAGCAAGATCCTTATTATCAGTATAAATATTCCCAAGATCCTTCCTGTATCTTCCTAGGACACCCATAAATTTTCAGAATGCTATAAGCTTAAATATCTTTCTAAATTTTTCAGCTCAGAATAAAACATTTCTGCCGGTTATTATAATGTTTATTGATTGTTTACAAAAACATAAATTATTCATGCCTGTCAGGCAACAAAGCCAAAGAATCTATTGAAGAATCAGTAAAATGCTGCGCATGACAATAAGATCTAAAAGTATCATTCAAAACTCGAAAACGAAAACAAATGTTTGCAAGCGGATATCGTAAACTGTCAACTCCTTTCTGTAAATCAAAAAGTCGCTTATCAATTCCATAAAAAATAACATTCCCATGAATATATCTTGCAAAAACACTTCTAGCCATCCTCCCGTATTTCTCAGCTTTCTCTAAATCTCTCTTCGGTCCTTCAACATCAATAGGATAATAAATCTCGCCTTCTACTCTTGCAAAACATATCCCGTCCTCATCTAATAAAAAAATCTTATCATCGTCAAGACGTGTCAGATAAGGTTTATCAATTATATCTACAATCCTGGAAGCATTTTTCCTCTCAAAAAATACTGTAGCCTCCATTAAAGAAGAATCTACTGCATGCTGCCGAAAATAATCTGCCCTGTTTTTAAAATCCTCTACCATGAATTCTAAACCCAATATGGATTTTGCTAATCCCATTGCATCCATAATGCCCTGCATCATTTCATAAATATAAAAGAAAAGAAGTATAAAAGCATTGTTATAAATTCCAAAATAACAAGAATCTCCATCAAAAATAAAAAATCCTTCAAAAAAATCAGCACAAAAGATATAAAATCTAAAAATAAAAGAGCAGTATGGCAGACATCCTCACAAAAGTATGTATCCTCGCAGCAATAATAGGAATATCACTGTTAATAATTATATCAGACAAAGTAAGTATGCCTTCTTCAGAAATATCATCAATAACAGAAGCAGATATAGATAAAAATATCAAAGTAAACGGAAGAATAACCAAAATTATAAAAAAAGGAAACTCCCTGGCAATTCTTGATATAGCCGACAAAAATGCCACAATAAGGGCAGTAATTTTCAGGCCGGAAAAGCCATTAAACATAAAAAAGGGCGATTTTATAGAGATAGACGGAAAGGTCTCAGTTTACAATGATGAACTGCAGATAATAGCAGACAGTATAAAATTCTAGAATTATTATTTTGAAACACCACCACTAAAAAAGAGATAACTATTTAAATTAGTAAATTTACTTGGCACATAGGTGAAATAATGGTTGAACATATAAAAAGGGATTCTTACAGGCTTGTTGAAGAATTTACAAATGCCCCTGTTGAAAATCCATTCAGCAAAATAATACCTGCACTAATGAAGAAAGGTCTTGAAAATGCAAATCTTTCAATGTTCAGCGAAGAAAAGAAAAAAGAGCTTCTTAATGCAGCAGGCGAAGAATACTTGAAAAGAACGCAGGTTCTGGAAGCAATAAAAGTATTCAAATTAACAAACAATATAATCAGATTGAACGCAATCGGCGATGAACATGTAAAAATGGGCTTGTTTTCCTATGCAATTGAAGCATACAAGCTTGCAGCTAATAAAGAAAAGCTCCTTAAAACAGGTGAAAGGGCACTGCAGGAAGGCCAGCTTGCAGAAGCCATAGCAGCATTCAAGCTCGCAGGCGACCAGGAAAGATTAAATAAAGTTGGAGATTTCTGCGTTGAAAAGGGAAAAATTGAGTTTGCAATCGAGGTTTACAGCGCGCTTGAAAATAAAGTAAAGCTCTTGGCACTTGGAGATAAATGTTTTGCAGAAAAGCAGTTTCATCATGCACTGAGATCATATGAACTAACAAAAGAGATTGATAAGGTTAATAAGGTTGGAGAGGAACTTATGAGAATAGGTCTGCTTGGAAACGCATTAAAGGCGTTTGAAGTTGCAGAAAACAAGATGATGGTGCAGTTTATCAGGGAAAACTTCGGCGACCAGGATCTAAAAAGAAAAGTTTATGTTTAAAACATGGAAGATTTCTCGCTGGTCCTTAACAGGCTTGTAGACAAAGACCCTGAAAAAATAAAAATTACCATTTCTGAAAATATTAAAAAAGAATTTGAAAAAACAGCCTGTAATTATCTTGAAAGGGGAATGATTGAAGAAGCAGTAAAAGTTTTTGCAATGACTGGAAACGTTGAAAGATTGAGAAAAATAGGTGAATTCTGTATCTCAAAAAAGCAGCTGGACTTCGCATTTAAGGCATTTTACTTTGCAAAAGACAAAACAGGATTAGACAAGGTTGGAGAGGCATTTATGAGAAACGGGGAAATAAAAAACGCCTTTGTTTCTTTTCAGCTTGCAGAGAATAAAGAGATGGTTGATTTTCTAAGAAAAAATTTAAATGATGTATGCAGATGAATTTAATAAAAGATAAGACTTTCTCTTAAAATTTTAAAAAATATAGAAATTCCAGATAATTAGGTAATAATTCTGAATTTTTCACCTCAAAGAATTTTAAATCTGAAGAATAAACAATAAGGTGTACTTGCAAATAATAATACCTCTGCTTTCAGGAATGCTGCTTGGAATAATTACAGGAATAACCCCAGGTATACACATCAACCTCATAACCTCATTGATAATAGCCTATTCATACAAAATACTAAACATCTTTGACCCGATAACAATTACAATCACAATAACAGCAATGGCAGTAACCCACACAATACTTGATATAATCCCTACAACAATACTTGGAATTCCAAGCACAGATAATCTTACAATGCTCCTTCCTGCGCACAAGCTAACATCAGAAGGAAAAGCAAAGCTTGCAATACTGTACGGCCTGCTTGGAGCTGCTGCAGGAATTCTTGTAACTACGCTCTCAGTGCCGTTAATAATAAAAATAATACCTGCAGTTTATGAAAAAATAAAGGACGTAATGCCATACATTCTGATTCTAATCTCTTCTTACATAATAATAAAAAGCAAAAACAAGTTCCTCTCATTAATTTTTTTTCTTGCATCAGGCATCACAGGGATATTGTCATTTAACATGAAAACAGTGGAACAGCCGCTGCTGCCCCTTCTTACAGGATTGTTCGGCCTTAGTGCATTGATATTAAGCATATCAGAAAACACTAAATTGCCTCAGCAAAAAGACGTAAATCTGGAAATATCAGAAAAAGAACTTGCAGGCTACAGCCTCACCACATTAGTGGCATCATTCCTCACAAATTTTCTGCCTGGACTCACCTCATCACATACAGCCATGATAGCAGAAAAAATAACAAAAATAAAATCAGGTGCAGAGCACATAATAATAGCAAATGCAGCAAACTCTTCAGCCACAATAATAAGTTTCATCGCATTTTATGCAATAAATAAGACAAGGTCAGGAGCAGTGGCGGCAATTGAGTTCCTCATTAAGTCAATAAACATCCAGATTTTGATTTTAATTACTGCAGTCTCGCTGATAACAATAGGAATTTCAACTTTCTTGGCTGTTAAAATATCAGACAAAATACTAAAAAACATAAACAGGCTGAATTACAAAAAACTAAACATGGGAATAATAATTTTTATTGTAATTTTGGTATTTATTATAAGCAGGCCATTAAGCATGATAATTCTCTTCACAACAACCAGCCTGGGAATACTCTCTCAAAAATTCAGCATAGAAAGAATACACTTGACAGGATGTTTAATATTTCCGGTGATATTATATTTGATTTAAGAATTAAACCACTTCCCGAGCGCTTCCTGCCTGTCTTTTTCCTTCCCAAAAACCATCTCAATTCTCTGTTTTAGTAAGTCAAGTGTCTGTACAAGATAAGGAGGCAGGGCGTATTTTTCAGCAAGACTAAGGCACGGATTAAGGTATTTTGTAATTCCTCCCTCATTTATTGTAAATATTATCCTTCCGTTGCACTTAAGGCACATGCCCTTAATGGGAGGTCTCCTGAATTTCTCATTGCAACTTACACACCTAAATTCCTGCTGTGAAAACTTCCTGAGATTTCCCTTTATGTCCCTCAAAAAATGTCTCTCAACAACAAGTCTTGCAACATCTGCAGCATCAACAGCCCTTAATTTTTCGCATAAAAACATCTGCTTCTCAACTTTCTCCTGCATTGTAGGCAAGGTTTTATAGACACTGCATCTGACGCTGTTATTCAAATTATTGGTGTCATGTGTAAACCCCCATCCCTCATACTGTCCTGGCTCCCCAATCTCGCTTCTTAAAGTTTTTATCTTGATCTCGTTGGGGTTTTTGTAATTCGTGCATGCCTCATACAATTCCAGGGGATATCTCCAGCAGATGTCCATATTGAAAACCATGTCATCAACCTCGGCAGGAAGTATTCTAGATGTTAAAACCAATGGCTCATCCTGTGTTGCCCCCCTGTGATTGCTTAGTAACTTTGGTGAAAAATTAAGAAGTGCATCCATCAGCAGCATAACGCAGCTCTCATCGCCGTCAGAATCTCTTCTCATAAAACTGTGAAATAATGGATTTGCAAGCATTCCCTGTGTTTTTGAAAATCCAATTATTCTCCCGACAATTCCGGCAGCAGTATGAGGACTTAGGCCGACAACAAGATGTCCGACAAGATCCTCTCTGCTTTTAAGATTGTAAAATCTTGGCATCCCGTACAAATATTCCAGCAGATCATCTACAAAATTTGCAATCCTGGACAAAACATAATCTGCACCCTCATCCTTGCTTTCAGGACATGAAGGCAGGACTAAATCCTGGCACCTCAATTCCAGAATCTGTTCCTCATTGGCAAGCTCATTGCCGTAAACATCATTTGTATACCCTAATTCTTTTAATTTTTTAATGCCTGTTCCTATTTCCTTGGGTTTGAAATGTGTTAAGCTCATCTCAGTCATGTCATATCTTGTAGTTCCGTCCTTATTGACATAGATATTATTCAGCGCCCTCAAGATTCCCTTGGCTAAATGTTCAGGAATATGCTCTTTATTGCTTGTTCCCCTGACGCCCTTTATCAGTTCAGGATAATTTTTCTTTCCAATCTTCCTGAAAGCAGAATCAAAATATTCCTTTACTGGAAGCTGGATTTTTTTGTAAGAAACAGGATTATGCTTCCTCTTTGCGCATTCTCCTGTCCTGTCATCGCACTCTCTGCAAAAATATGCCGGACTGCATGCGCCGTCGCATTTATGGCACATTGGATAAGCAGTTTCGCTCTTGCATTCATTGCAAAAATAAATGGGAAACTCAGCAGTAACTTTTCCCTTTTCTAAGGCAGACTGGAAGCACCTTAATCTTCCGCCTTCAGTGCCTACAGGAAAGAGTGAATGCGGACTTCCTGTCATTTTTCTCATTTTCGCCTTCTCAGGTCTTCCCATTCTTGAACCAATATAAAGGCCGGACTTGTCTCTGATTTCAATGCCGCTGGCTCTGCTTAAATTTTGCACTATGCTTTCATCGTCTTTAATTTCCCTCTTGATTTTTTCAGGATCATAAGCTGAATCCAAGAATCCAAGCGCTGCACGAAAAGCAAGCGCCCACTCATTCTCAATAACAATGTATTCTCCGCTGGCATTTTTGTGTGGCACACCAATGAGCTCCAAAATTCTTTTCTTTTTATAATCTCCATTGCTAATGGGAAGAATAATCTTCTCCTCCTTAATAGCTGCAAAAGTAAGCCACTCAGCAAGAATGCCGAGCTGCTCAGCACTAATGTCATTCCAGTGGTATGTAAACCTTGGATGCAGTGGAATTTTAAATTCTCTGCTTAGGTTATAAGATTCATGAAAGCCTAATTTTTTCTCAGGATGCGCAATAAAATCAGAAAACTCTTCTCTGCGCTCGCCTGCATTTTTCTCAAGTTCGAGGCACCAGATTTCCTCGCAGTAACCAACAGGAGCGAGCACATGCCCTCTGTCCAAAAAATAACCATAATTTATTAATATGTCCCCAAGAAATAAAATCTCCTCTGCATCCTTGACAATTTTTTTTGCTTCCTCCTCGCTCTCCACGAAAATAACATCTCCATTCTTAAGCTTGACAATCGGTCCTTCAATGCTGTCGCAGCTGCTTATCACAGTGCTCTTGCCGGGTCTCTCAGTTTTAAGTTGTGTTCCATACGCAACAAAACCATCAAGCATAACCATAGAAGCAGGATGAATAGCATCATCGCTCAAACCGGTTGTTCTAGCCCTGCCCAGTCTTGCCCTAAAAGTGCCCAATGACATTGGATACCCGAGCACCGGTCTTCCTGCAACTAAATCCTTTATATAATTATAATCAGGAACAACTCTTGATGAAGCAGATTTTTTTGCCCTTCCTCTTGCCCTCAGCTCCTTTTGTATTTTCACAAATTCCTCTAAAAATTTCCAGTGCTCCATCCCAAACTCCCTGTTCCACTTTGAAAACTTTCCCCAGAATTTTGCAGCCTTTTGGCACAGTCCCTCTCCAAAGACAAGGCAGAAGCCGTTCCTTATCTTGTTTGTATCCACTCTTGGCAGGTCTCTGTAATTTGGAACATCTATGTTCTCGCTTGGATCGCCTGCAATCTGCACAGGAAGATTTTTAGTCATAAAATCAGCCTCAGTCTTTGAAGGAAAATACTGCAGGTTAGTAACCCTTTCATGATAATACTCAAGTTCAGCAAAAGTTCTGTTAATTTCATCCTGGGTAGCGTCATATGGAAGATATCCCATCTTCATTCTGACATAATCACAGAGCGCAACAAAAACGCATGTAGCTGTTGTTCCTGCACTTCTTATCGGTCCTCCAAAATGCAGGCAAAAATACTCCCCGCTGCCGTCAATTCGTTTCTTAAGCTCCAGCTTCAAAAATCCCTCAAGAGGAGATGAAACAACCCCGTTTGTAAGATATGAAAGCCCGACCCTTAAAGCAACTTCCATTGCCTCAAGCTTGTCCTTAAATTTGCAGAATTTTTCCTCAGCAACTTCAAGTGCAATAATGAACGCTATTCTCCATTCCTGGTTTCCATACTCCTTCTCAAGCTCCTCTATTCTTCTGCTTAATCCGCTGTTTTTTATCTGTGCAGCAGCAATAGAAATCAGCCCCTCAACTCTTTCAGCCATATTGCTTGCAAGGGGTATATCCACTTTATTGCTTGGATCATAATTTTTTTTTCTGGCATTAGACGCAGCCTCATAGCAAATTTTTATTTTATTGTCTATCTCATAAAAATATTCCTGCATTTTTTCTGAAGCGCCGCTCATTTTAATTCCCTTCTCTCGCTGACAAGAACCTTAACATTATCATCGAGAAAATTCATGACTTTTATCTCCCTTGTCTTAAGGTTTATTATTGGAATCTTGCTTGGGTGCGGAACAATGCCCCTTCTTGCCTGATCTTCAGACTGCGTCACCCAGCATGAGCTGTTTATTATTGTAACATTCCTGTAGTTTCCTGTTGCAATCTGGTGTATATGCCCGGAAACAAAAATATCAGGAATAACTGAGATTACCATTGGATCGTCGCTTTCATCGGGAATATAAAGATTGGAGCCGTGTGTGGGAGAAAGATGTCTCTTTTGCAGCAGATACTTCATTATTAAATCAGACCTGAAAATTCCTCCCTTTTCAGATATGCTTGGAACAGCACTCCCAAAAAAAGGGAAGCTGAACCCATGATACATCAGGACATTAAATCCCGGAAAATCCCTAGAAGAATGTATATTGACCACGGCAGGGTTGCTTACAATTGTCATATTTTTAAGTTCATAAAAATCATCAGATATTTTTCTGTCAAACATGGGCTGTGGCTCAGAGATTCTCATTGCATCATGGTTGCCGCCGCACATTATCACTTTTATGCGTTCAGGAATCATCCTAAAATGCCTTGCAGCCTCCTTATATTGCTCATAAATATCCTTTATTTCTAAGTCATCCTCCTGCCCCGGATAAATGCCCACGCCCTCAACCACGTCCCCGGTAACAAAAAGGTAGCCAACCTTCCCGGCAATCTCCCTCTGTCTCTCGCTTCCATATTCCCCCCTAAGCCACTTTACAAATTTCATAAAATCACCAGACAAAAAATTTTTAATTCCAAAATGAATATCGCTTATGAATACAGCATAAGTTTCGTCAGGAGACTTCTTGAATTCATGCGTAACAGGAATGTCAGGAAAATAAATGCTCCTGCAAAAAATAATTCCATTGCCCATGGTCCCGTTCACGCCAACAACCTCGTCATATACCACATCTCTTGCAGCAGAATAAAGTTCCTGGTTTGTTTTTGTGATAATAATGTCTATTATTCCTGTTGTATCCTCAATTGACATCCTTATATTGCCGTTTTTTGTTTCTGATTTGTTAAAAACAAGGCCGATAATGCTCACAGAATCACCTGGCTGTTTTCTGCTGCACCTTACAATCGAAATACTCTCCTGCAGTTCCTGCCTTGAACTAAGAATATTCTTAAGCTTGTTATATCTGCTCCTGAAATATCCGACAAAATCCTTCACTTCTTTTTTTCTAAATTCCTTGTCATAAGAAAAAATAACATTCACATTATTTAAAGAATTCTTAAAATTCCCTGTGCTTTCAACAACCTGCACCCCTGAGTTTGATTCAACCTCAGAACTCAAAACAAAATCTGAATCAAGAATAAAAATATTTTCATTTTCAATTCTTCTATCCATTCTTTTGCATAGCTCAGAAAAATCGCAGTCATTCGGAATGCTGTCTAAAAGTTTTTGGCTTACAATTACTCCCTTATTCAAAAAATATTTTACAAAATCTGATTTGTCCATTATTATAAACTAAGTCCTTCTTTCAGCGCCCCTCTTATATTATGAACCGTCGCTTCTGGTATCCCTAGTCTTATTTCTCTTGTTCTCCCATATCTTCCTTTTGATATAACTCGTGCATTTATGATCCCGCACATGTCAAGCTCAGCGATTATATCAGATACCCTTCTTTGCGTCAGCGGTTTTAGTGCAACACTTTTGCAGTAACTTTTGTAAATTTCATATATATCCCCTGTAAAAATTGGTCCCTCTATGACATTTTGGGAAATGTCCAGTATGGAAAGCAAAGTAAGCTGAAACTGCTTTGGTTGTGTATGCACTAGGTCAAGAACTTTGTCTCTTTCTATTTTCTCCTCAGCCTCGTCTATATCCTCAAGCTCTATCGAATGTTTGTTTTTTCTCTCTGCCATCTCTCCGGCAACCCTAAGAAGTTCAAGCGCTCTTCTTGCATCCCCGTGCTCTCTTGCAGCATAGGCAGCACACTTTTCAATCACTCCCTCCCTTATTATTTCCCCATCAAAAGCAAATCTCGATCTCTCCCTTAAAATGTCCTGTATTTGGATCGCATTGTAAGGAGGAAAAACAAGCTCTTCCTCACTCAAAGAACTCTTGACTCTTGGATCAATATCCTCCATAAACAGCAGATCATTTGAAATTCCAATTATTGATAATTCTACATTATTAAGTTCGGAATTTATTCTCGTAAGATTATATAAAAGTTCATCGCCTGATTTTTTTATAAGCTGATCTATTTCATCTAAAATTATAATTAAAAGCTGTTTCTCCATATTAATATATTTTAAAAAAGTTTTGTAAACTTCGTCTGTTGGAAGTCCTGTCGGAGGAATGTCAATATCAAATTCCTTGGCAAGTTGCGCAAGCATCCTATATTCAGTATCAGCAACCCTCTTAAGTTTGCAGTTAAGATATATAATTTTAATAGGCAGTCTTCTTTCCTTGGCAACCTTTTCTATTTGAGACATCACATATTTTGTTACAACAGTTTTTCCCGTCCCTACTTTTCCATATACAAATAAATTAGAAGGCTTTTCCATTCTTAATGCAGGAGCCAAAATGCCAGCCATGGCCTGTATTTGATCCTCTCTATGCGGAATATATTCGGGTGTGTAATTAGACTGCAAAACAACCTTGCTTTTAAATAATGGTTTTTTTTGCAAATAGTCCTGAAAGAATTGAGTCAGCTCCACCACTTTTTTTCACCACAGCAGGATTTCCTATGGAACTATTTAAGGATTATCATACTCAAAAATACACACTCACACCTCTATTTCAAATGGAAACTTTTTTCTGTATTTTTTGTAAAATATTTGATAACTACTATAAAAAAATAACACCTGCATTTCAGATGGAAAATATAAAATATAATATATATAATTAAAAATATATAAATAAATACAATAAAACTTAAAAATAAAACTCAAAAAAAAGCCAAAATAAGCTAATTTACAAATACTCAATTAAAATAGCAATATAACCGTTTCCAGACGAAATACCACCAAAAAGAAGTTTCCATGAGAAACAATAGGGTGTGTGTCCACGGGAAACATAGGTCTATTTTTAAACTACTAAAAAAATACAAAATTAATTCACTATTAATAGATAAGTTAAAAAATACAAAAATATATAAATAAGTTGTAGTTTATATGTTGTATGGATGAAGATAAAAGACATTCTAGGTCATTAATTGGAAAAAAGGTTGTTACAAAAAGCGGAAAGGTATTTGGAGAGGTTAACAACATTGTTTTTGAAACAAGAACAGGAGAGCTTCTTCAGTTATCTTTAAGAAACACAACAGGATATTGCGAAGGCCTTGACCTTGAAAGAACAAAACAGGGAGAAATTTTAGTTCCATATTCTGCAGTTGTTGCATTAGGTGATTTTATTGTTGTTGCAGAAGAAGAGATAATATAAAGTTTTTTATACTCTTCTGTATTTCTATTGTAAATGGTTTTAAAACATTATAAGCAGAAAAGACAGCACACTCACAGCAGCACTTTAAAAATTAAAGCAGAAAATATTAATTCAACTCAAAAATATAAAAAATTAAGATTAAAAGAATATGCAGAATTATCAAAAAAACCCCAAAAAGAAAATGTAAAACCCATAATTTATAATACAACAGCAGACATACAGATTCCAAAAAAAATTTCTGAACAGATTATAGGCCAGGATGAGGGGTTAAAGATTATAAAAAAAGCATCAAAGCAGCGTCGTAACATACTACTTATAGGAGAGCCAGGCACAGGAAAATCACTTTTGGGTCAGTCGCTTGCTGAAGAAACTTCCACGACAAAACTTGTTGATATTCTTTGCTTTTCAAATGAGCAGGATGAAAACAATCCGCATATAAGAATAATGTCAAAGGGAAAAGGAAGAGAGCTCGTAGCAAAATTAAAAATTCAGTCAATGGCTTCAGCAAGAAATCTTAATTTTTTATTATTTGTAGTTTTAATAATCTCTCTCATAGCTCCATGGTGGCTTAGAAAGCAGTATGGAGATATTATTGCAGCAGCATCAATAATAGGTTCAATGATGTTTTTGATTGCGTTTGTTCTATTTATTAATTTAAACAGAAGATTTAGTTCGCAAAAATTTAAAATTCCAAAGCTGTTGGTTGATAATTCAGAGCAGAACAAAGCGCCCTTTATTGATGCAACAGGCGCAAAAGCAGGGGCGTTGCTTGGTGATATTTTGCACGATCCCATGCAGACACTACACGAAAGTAATAATATTTTAATAGTAGAAAACATAATTTCTAATAAGCACTCAAAACAACTACAGATTAAAGAATTTAATTTAAAAGAA
>CAYXPX010000014.1:0-18683 GCA_964467335.1 Candidatus Woesearchaeota archaeon
TCCCATTCTTTTCTTACCTCTGTAATTTGAGTGACTCTTCTAAATCTGTGAAGGCCATCCGCTGACTTTACTGGATTTGCAATTATTATTATATCCGTGGCCTTGAAAGAAGTTCTTGGCACACCCAAATCATTTACAACCCTGTCGAAAACACCATAAGGAGAATCGCCATGGATGGTTCCTGCTACAGTATTTGCCAAGGCACCTGTCCGCATTGCCTCGTCAAGTGATATAGATTCGGTCGATCTCACTTCTCCTACAATTAGAGCAGAATCTCCCATCCTTAATGCTGTCCTTATTCCTTCGTCTGCTCCCATTTCTGATCCTGACTTTAATAGGGCAGACCTAACCTTCATTTGCTGAAGATTGTAGCCAAGTTTTGTCAGCGCAGAACTTGGGAGTTCGAGAGTATCTTCTAATAAAATTATTCTATACTTTCTCATAATTTCAACGAGAACTGAACCTAAAATCGAGGTTTTGCCCGAACTTCTAGTGCCTGCCACAAGGAGCGTTCGTGCACCGTCTATCAAAAATGAAATCAACCCTGCGGCCATATCATTCATCATCCCATTTTTTATAAATAATGGCAGTGTCCATGGCTTGTCTCTGTGCCTTCTTATTGAAAATGCAAGACCTGTAGGATTTAACGGCCTTGTAATTATTGCAACTCTTGCCCTTGCATCAGGAAGAGCAAGCTCTGTATCAAGAACAGGGTTTGCCTCATCAAGCGGTCTTGCAGAAATCAGCCTGAATTTTGACGCCCATCCCTCAACATCTTCAGCTGAAGCAGAAATATTTGTGATGCATTCGTCATACTTTGCATGAACAATAAAAATCGGCGTGCCTGAAGGAGAATTTACTGCTATATCCTGAATATTCGGATCTTTTAACAAAATTTCAATCAAACCAAAACCCACTGTGTACCTGACTAAAATTTCTGCAAGCTCCTCTGTTTCTTCATATGAAAGAGAAATTCTCCTGTGCTGAGCTAATTCTGTTATCAGGTCTTTTCCGATATTAAGGAATGTTGTCCGCATCTTTTCTGTGTCAAGAAATTCTTCTGCTTTTGGCTGATGCTCTGCAAGCACTTTTCTTGCAAGCTCCACCAATTCGTACTTATCCTCTGATATCTGAAATTCTGGGGGTATTAAATGATATAGTGGTTTTATTGTGTCTTTTGTACTATAAACCTGAACATATGCATTCTTTGCTATCTGATAGGAATCAACAGCGTCTGCATCTACTGGCGGCGTGGCTGCAAACCTTGTGTACATAAAATCAGGAGTTATTGACGGCCTGAAAATCTGCTTGTACAAATCCCTTGTGCCAACCTGATAGCCATCGAGCTGGTCCTTTACTAAGACAACCATTGAAGTGGATGCAAGCATTGAATAAATTTCACCCAAAGTTACAATGTAAGGCTGAAGAATTGTTTTGTAATTTTCATCCTGTATTTTTGAAAGCGTTATTTTTTCCTCTCTGAGAAGCCTTTTTGTTTCTACGAAAGCGCCTATTGGGTCTGTTTTAAGCAGGTTGAGAATAACATACTGCAGATTTTTTATTTTTGAGGATGCGTCTGGCAGAGGACCGAAAATTTCAAGCGCTGCCTGTGTTAGTATGTTTTTTTGCTTTATAAAATGGCTATAAATCTGCGCAACTTCAACCAGCATCTGGGTCTGATTAAAACCATACTCGTATTTTTTTCTCTGATGAAATACTATTCTTGAAACTCCAGGCGACTGGGACAGTTTTTCAATTACTGAAGACATTACAACAGAATCATCCTCTATTGACGGCACCCTTGGATAATTTTCATAATTTATGTGAATAACTTCCTCTGCACCCTCTTTTAATACCTCATGCTCTCCGGGTTTCACCTTTTTTTTGAAAAGAACCATACAATTAATGAGAATTGGTTATTAATTAATTTTACTAAACTTTTTAGCTGCAAGTAAACTCCCCCATGTAATAAAAAACCAAAATCCCGTATAGAAAGATTGTTTTTATCATAGTAAAACCAAAATACCTATACTCTTTACCCCTACATATTTTAAAATTTTTTTATTTTGTAGGGGTAATAAATGTTTTTGGTGCTGGGCCTTTAGATGCTAATTCCCTCAAAAATTTGTATAACTCTGTTTCAACATCTAATTCAAGAAATCCAACCATCTGAACAACGCCCCAAATAACTTTTGGAAAATAAACGGCATGCGGATCTCCAAACCTAACTTTATCTGCTGGTCTGTATCCTGTTGTAAACTGAATATACGGATCTATTGGCTTTTCCCGCAATGATCTCAAAAAGGGTTGACAATCCAAACCCAACACAAATTCTTTTTCAACATAATTATTTCCATTTAAAGTCAAAACTTCCAAACTTACAACACCATCATTCATTCTTTCTGAAGATGCTGAACCAAATGGAAAGAAAACTTCTGTAGGGCAGTATTTTTTTCTTGGGACTACCTCTTTTCCCAAAGGGTCATCTGATTCTAATTTTTTAACATTTTTTGTGTTCATATCTCCTAATTTGAAAGTACTTTCATCACCAGTGCCATCGCCAGGCTTAAACAAAAGGACGTATAAATCACTTATTCTCTCTCCGTCAGCAATAACAGGAACAATGGTTCTTGCTGTGTAGCCTTTTTCAGGAGTAAAGACAAAATTGCTAAAATCTCCAAAACCAATTCTTCTTTCTGTAAATTCATAATAAACATCAAGCAACCTTTCCAATTCGCGCCTAAAAGCACCAAGATTTGGCTCTGATTCTTTTCTAAAAAATTTTTCCATAAAAATTCAATGATAATCCCATTTTAAGTATTTCTATGCCAAAAAACAACCTTTAGAAATATATTTAAACAGCATAATCCCAGATTATACTGAAAGCAAATTGGCAATTGAAGAACAGGAGTATGCACAGGAAAATTCCCAGATTGATTTTGCAAACAGAATAAGAGAGTTAGAGGGGAAGTATAACCTATTAAGGGACAGGGTTCTTTTGATAAACAACAATATGATTGAAGAGTACAAGAAAATAATCGGAGAGACAAAGATTATTAATGATGACATAAGACAGATAAAAACAGAAGTATTTAATATCAAGGAAAGCATCAAGCATATTATAAGAGACCTTGAATTATTTGCAAAAAAGGAGGAGGTTAAGTATTTAGAAAAATATATTAACTTATGGAACCCGATGAAATTTGCAACTGAGGATGATGTGAGGAGAATTTTAGCTGAACACAAAAAAGAGGATACAAAAAAACATGCCAGAAGCGAGCAACACAAATAAAAAAGAACTGGAGGACATAAAATCTGGTGTTGAGGGAGTTCTCAGCGATGTTCCAGAACCTTCTGGAGAAACAATGCCTGAAACAACTGAGATGCCTGGTACAACTTATTCTGGGGAGGAGGGCGGCGGATTTGATTATGATATTCCTGAGCAATATTCACAGCAGCCTGCAGGGTCTGCACCGCAACAGCTGGATGCAGAAAGAATACATGAAATAATCGAGGCTGTTGTAAATGAAAAATGGGACGAGATGGCTGGAAGACTGGGGGATGTGGCTGTCTGGAAAGAAAAGGTAAACAATGACCTTATTGCAACAAAGCAGGAGATTGTAAGAATAAGAGAAGATTTTAGAAACCTCCAAAATGCTGTTCTTGGGAAGGTCAGAGAATATGATGCTGGAATGAAAGATGTGCACACTGAGATGAAAGCACTTGAGAAGATATTTGAAAGAATATTAGAACCGCTGACTGCAAACATAAAGGAGCTCAGCAGACTTACTGAGGACATGAAAAAAATCAAAAGGTAATTAGGTTTTTATATTATTTACTCAGAAAAAAATTATCCTTCAAAATCAGAATTTATAAGAAATTTGATAATGAAAAGAATAGATACGGCAAAAAAAGAAAAACAAGGCTGGTTGGCTTTGGCTGAAAAATCCATGAAAAAAATATGGAATAATCCAAAAGATGAAAAAGTTTGGAGAAATAATAAGAATCTTAAATGATATTTTAGAAATTAAAGATTAAACAAAAGCCTCTAATGGTGTTTATATTATTACTCAGAAAAAAATTTTGCGAAACGTACCCCCAACCTACCGCCCTCAATGGAAGGCACCCCGTCAAGATTCAAGACCAACTCGGAGCCCCTGCCACGGATAGCCGCCCTTTCATCTTTGTTAACATGCCAATAAGAAAACTCTCCTTGAGCTTTTACTCTTGCTGGATATCCAGATTCATCAATGTCTTGTCCGTCAAATCTTCCATCTTCGTCTGGAAGAGATATTTGAGTTTCTGCTTTTCCAACCAATAATCTATTATCATCTAAAACTCTGTCTTCAAGCCATTCTGTATATCTATCAGTCATTTCATATAATGTATCTCTCGCACTTTCATTTCCTTCTTGAGCTGCTTGTTTTAAGCCAGGAATAACAAGTTTATACATAATTCCTGTTGGCAGAACAATTCCGCCTAAACCATAAATTAATTTTCTTGCATTAGGCTGCGATATATTTACAACTGTGCCATCTTTAGCATATTTGCAATCAATAACCCCTTTTCTGGCTGTCTCTTCAACTCTTTCATCATCTTTTAGAACATATTTAGCAACAAACAGATTAGGTGTTTTATCAAGATCTCCGATTCCTGCTTCTTTAAGGAATGCTAAATATCCTTGGCTTAAAACCCCTTCAATTTCAGGTCTTCTAAATATGTATCCTTGATCAAATTGAGAGTGTGCCTTTGTTTCCATATTTTTTTAGAACAAGTTATAATTTATAAATCTTTCTATTGTTGCTACTTTACAGTAACTGTGCGTTATAGTGTTTTACGCTACTTTTTCTAATAGCTTAAAAGATTCCCAGAAGTTTCATAAAAAAGAACGCAATGACATCTAAAAAGTTTTATAAAGATGACAAAATACCAAAGCCCAATGAAGATTCCAAAAACAACAAAAAGATACTGCCCCAAATGCAGAAAGGCTACAGATCAGAAGATCGAAATCTATAAAACAGGCGGAAAAAGAGGATCATTAAGCAGGGGGTCAATACCCAGGGCAAGAAAGAGGGGATTAGGAAGAGGATATGGAAATCTAGGCAAATGGGGGAGCAAGCCTGCAATAACAAAGTGGAAGAGAACAGGAGCAAAAGCAAGCAAGAAATCAGCACTGCAATATCTGTGTACTGTATGCAAAAAGAGAACGCAACAATACAAGGGTTTCAGGGCAAAAAAACTTGAGCAGCAATGAAAAATAAAAAATTAGAACCAAAAACAAGATTTATACGGGTAAGGTGCGAGAAGTGCAAAAATGAGCAGAATATATTCAGCAATCCATCGAGCAAGGTGCTGTGCCTTGTATGCTCAGAGGTCATGGCTGAACCGAAAGGCGGAAGAGGGAAGATACATTCAAAAATTTTAGAGCTTCTTCCTTAAAATTTTTAGGCAAAACTTATAAATGTTATTTCCCCTGCACAATCATGTTTCACAAGAAAAAAGGAAAGCCAAACGTCGGAGACCTTGTTGTCTGCACTGTAAAGAAAATTCTTTATCACTCTATCTTTGTTTCAATAGATGAATATGAACTCCTTGAGGGGATGGTTCACATTTCTGAGATAGCCCCTGGGAGAATAAGAAATTTAAGGGATTATGTTATTGAGGGCAAAAAGATTGTATGCAAGGTTCTTGACATAAACAGGCAGGGCAACATAGACCTTTCACTGAGAAGAGCTCCGATGAATGCCAGAATAGGCAAGATGAATGAGTACAGGCAGGAGGAGAAGGCTGAAAAACTTATTGAACAGATAGGGAAGAATTTTAAAATTGACTTAAAAAAATTTTATGAAACAATGGGCGAGAAAATTGCAGAGAAATACGGGGGAATCTATCCCTTTCTTCAGGCAATGGCTGAAAATGGAAAAAGTGTTATAGACGAATTCAAACCTAATCCCAAATTTTCTGAAGTGCTGCTTAATACTGTAAAGGAAAAGATAAAGCCTGTAGAGATTATAATAAACGGAACGCTGATGCTAAAGAGTTATAACAGCTCTGGTGTTGATGATGTAAAATCAATATTGAAAAACCTGGCAAAGAAAAACATAAAAGTGCATTATCTTGGGGCACCAAATTACAAACTGAGTGTGGGCGCCAGTGATTTTAAAAATGCAGAGAATATACTAAGAAAGGGCATTGAGGGCGCCTCTACAGAGGCTGAGAAATTAAAATGCGAGTTTAAATTCAGCAAAAATGAGTAATATCCTAAAGTGCGAGAGATGCGGCAAATACAGCATGGAAAGATACTGCAGCTGCGGGGGAGAGTGTTTCAGCACAAGGCCCCCGAAATACAGCCCTGATGACAAATACGGAAAATACAGGCTTGAATATAAAAAGAAAAGTAAAAATATATAAACTCTTATAACCCTATAATTTATTGGTTTAAAAAATGGACAGAAAATGGATAGTAAAAAGGCTGAAAAATGTGAAGCTTAACAGGCCCATTATGATTGAGGGACTTCCAGGAATAGGCAATGTCGGCAAGATAAGCATTGACTTTATTATTGAGAGCCTGAAGGCACAGAAGATATATGAAATTTACTCTGACGGCTTTCCAAATTTTGTACTTGTCAATGAGAAGGGTGTAATTGAACTGCCAAAAGTTGAAGTTTACCATAAAAAAATAAAGGGCCAGGATTTTTTTCTTGTTTCCGGAGATGTACAGCCAGTGGATGAAAAGAGCTCCTATGATTTTTGCGAGAGGCTTCTTGAGCTTTTTGAGAAGACAAGCGGAAGGGAGATTGTAACCCTTGGCGGGATGGGACTGGAAGATATACCAAAAACACCAAAGGTTTACTGCAGCGGAACAGACAGAAAACTTGTAGAAAAATTCAAGGCAAGCGGAATTAAGAGCGCTGAAGGAGTTGTGGGTCCAATTGTCGGGGTAAGCGGGCTTCTTGTCGGCTTATGCAAGACAAGAGGCATGAGCGGCACCGTTCTCCTTGTTGAAACGCTGGCAGTACCACATTACTTAGGAATAAAAGAATCCAGAGAACTTCTTAAAATACTTAATCAACACTACAAACTCGGGCTGAATATGAATAACCTGAACAAAGAGATAAGCATAATTGAAAAAGACATAAGAGAAAAGCTTGAGAAGTTTGTTGCTGTTGAGAAAAAAAGAGGAAAACAGGAAATAAGCTACATAGGCTAAAAGTCTGCAATGTTTTTCTGCATATCCCCTTTTTTCAGCTTATTATCCAAGACTATACTTCCATAAACTCCATCGTAACCAGGCATAATTTTTATTTTATTTTCCCTGTTAAGCATTATCAATTCTGCTAATTTTTCATGCACAACTTTTTTTAACTCTTCAAAAGGTATTTCTAACAGTATCTTATACTCATTATTAAAATTCTTTATTAGCAGATTATAAACCTCCTGGATTTTTTTTGAGTTTAGTAATTTTATTCCATAAATTGATGATATTAATTCATGCAGCGGAAGAATTTCATAAAACTTGGAAACATTTTTAGGTTTTTCCCTATCTGCTAATTGGTCAACACGATAATCAACACCAAGAGTTAAAGGGCTTTTACACTTAGGGCAGATGCCATTTAATCTTTTTGTATCTTTATGGTTCAAAACAACACCACAATTGCGGTGGCCGTCAAAGTGATATTTTCCATATTCAGGATTGGCTTCTACTGTACCTATTAATCCTTCAGCTGTTCTTATTGCCTGCAAGATATTTTTGTAAGTTATTCTCTTTATGTCAAATATTGTTGATTCCCTGCCAAGTCTCCATGGCTGCATGCTGTGTGGATCTGAGAATGAAACCAAATTATATTTATCTAATTTTGAAATTCTTCTGTTCATAATGATATCACTTGATATTCCAGTTTCAATTGCATGAATAAGTTTAGATCTTTCTTCAAAACATTCTTCAACGCTGTCATAACCAGATTTACTTCCTAAAATGCCAAAAAATGGCGTCCATGCATGCGCAGGTATAACCTCAATATCTTTTGAAATCGAGAGAAGCATATCCATAAATTCTATGGAACTTATCCCAAAAATCGGCCTGCCATCGTAATCAATCCTTCCTTTTTTTAATAGTGCTTCTGTGAACTGGGATACAACTTCTTTGTTTGGCAACAAAACAACATGATGCACTCTCCTCCCTTTTCCATTTTGCGTATATGCAAGCGAAATTTCTGTCGTCCATACAAATGGAAATTTATTCTTTGTCCACAAAATGCCGTTTTCATCTTCTGTTAATTTTGAATTTAAATAGGAATTCCATTTTGGATGCTGTGCATCTCCTGTACCCAACAAATTTAAACCTTTTATTCCCGCATTTTTTTCCATTAATTCTATTGTTGTATTTCTGCTGCATGCCCGTGCATAAGGGCCGTGAATGTGAAGATCTGCATAAATTTTCATTTTTTATCTAAACTTGTATTTTGTTTTTATTAATTATCCTGTTTTTTGCCAAAAAATTATTTTTCTGCAGGCACAGTGCCTGCCAAGATGACAAACTGCAATTCCTAAAGCATTGAACCTTGTTTTTTTAATATTTGCATCTTCAATATTAACTTCTTTTCCCAAGGTTATATGCGGCGTAAAATTTTTATATGATGCCTTTTTTATATAATTTTCAACAATTTTAATGTTTTTTTCTGATGCTTCACCATTGTAAAACATGGATTCATCCGGCCTGCCAATAAAATATTTTTTTAGACTATCTGCAAAATACTCCTGAAGTTTCTGCAATTGCGGTGTTAATCTTATTTTTAATGCAGCCGAGCCTGTTAATTCTGTTCTGTAAACTTTTTCTATTTCAAGTTCTATTTTACTAATCTTGCAGTTTTTTATAATTCTTTTAATTTCATGGAGAACCTTTGTATCTATTGCTCCCATCAAAAGAGAAATGTGAGGAATGTTTTCCCTTGTCTGAATCTGCATTATTTTTTTTTTAATTTCTTCAGGAAGAAGCAATGCAACATCAACAGTTATTTTTCTCATGGCGTTCTCCTGCTGATTTTTCTTAATTCCTCATCAAAATTTGTTTTGCTTACTTCGGCAGGCTTTGGTTTTTCTATTGGGGGAAAGTTTTCAACAATTTTTCTCTTTATTTTTTCCAGTTCTTTCTGATCTACCTGAACAGACTGCCATGAAATGTTTACGCTGTCATCAGGCGATCTTGGTATTATATTGACAATTAAATGATCAAACTTCTGGCCTGCAACTTCTCCTTCAGAAATTAAAATGTTGAAACTGCCATAGACCTTAGATAATGCAAATGAAAGCTTTTTTATAATCTTTGACAAATCCTCAAGCTCTTCATAACTCAAATTATATACCTTGCTGACATGCCTTTTAACTATCAAGATTACGTGGCCTTCGCTTGCAGGCTTTATCTCCAAAACCGCAAGAAAATCCTTATCTTCATAAATTTTTACTGCCTGTATTTTTCCTTCAACCATCAAACAAAACGGGCACTGTGGATTTTCAAACTGCGCGATTATTTCCCGCATTTTCTGCTCTCTCTCGTTTTCAGGCAGGGTTTTTACATAATCCTCTATCTGCTTTAACTGGTCTTTTGTAAGCTTTGACATAGAATTAATTTATTTTATAAAGTTAATAAAGTTTGGGGTTTTTATTTAAATCTACGATGCTTGCCTTGTTTCCATGCTGCTCTGTAACTGAGAAGTTTTATAAGTTTTTGTAAGAAATACACGAAGAAATCATTTTCCTGTTTCTTTTTCCACAGTATCTACAATTAATCTTACAGCAAAAGATGCAACAACCAGAATGAAAAGAGCTGCAAGAAGCCTTGGATGCGTCAGCGTTCTTATTGTTTCTGACTGAACTGTGCCCCTGCTTTCTGCTGTTTCTACAGAAGAAACTTCAACTTCCCCCCTTTCTGTTTCAAAAGGACTCACATCCTGCTTAAATGCCCCTGTCAACCCAATTACTATTACAATTAGTATAATAACAAAAATTGTCACCTGGCCTCCCAAAATCGGCCATATCTCTTTCTGCTCCATACCAAAGGCAGTGTAAAGCGCGAATATCAGCATAAGAATTACTACAATAAAGACAAACCAGGGGATTATTGAACCAAATGCTGCAACAAGATTTCCAGCAAATAAAGAGACTGCAGCAACAGATATTGACAGCAGCAATTTTAATCCCTGATTTTTTCCAAATATTTCTGTCTTGCTGATCAATGCATAAACTGCAGCAAATATAAAAATAAATACAAACAGCGGCATTAAAAATCTTAGTAATGAAAAATCAAGTACTGTTGCCATCTTTACTTACTCGTCTTTCCTCCTAATCTGGTCTCCAAGCTGTTTCAAAGCACCTACAATCCCTCCTTCTTGATTCGCTTTTGGAGGCCCTTTCATAACAAACCAGATTACTCCCAAAAATATCAGGAGAGGTATTCCAATTCTTAACAATGCATCCCTGTCTGCAGGGGTAAACCATGCTGCGCCTCCAGGAGTTCCTGTCAATGCAAGAATAACTGCAATTATTGTAACAATTATTCCAAAACCAAGCGCTCCTTCTTTTAATCCTTTAAACTCTTTTCCTGAAAGCATCGCTATTATAAGAAGGCCCATCAGTATAACAACAATTATCAATGAAATCCTTGGCAAAAATATGTTTATTATCTCTACAATTCCTGTCTGCACAACCACCAGCAGGCCAATAACGACTGAAACTATTGCATTGATATTTGACTTGCCTGCGCCTAAAATCTGTGTCTTTTCAAGAATTGCAAATATTATTGCGAAAATCAAAAGAAACGGCAGAAATACCTCATAGACTCCAATATCTACAAGATAGTCTATTGCATCTGTAAAGCTGAAGGCTGTTTGCAACAATACCATTTTATTCTTTTTTTGAAGACACCCCTTTTGTTATATAAATTATTGCAGCAACTGCAACAATCAAAAATATAAATGACGTCACTACAGGGCCGCTCAGGTTATTTACCACATAATCCATTACAAAGCTAAGCCATGTCTGCCCTGAACTTAAAGTCAATGAATTCAACAATATCAATATTAATAAAATTAACGAAACAGCAACAAAACCCTTGAAATAATTAGGATGAGCTTCATGAAACTTTAATTCCCCTGTGCCGTAAAATACACCTATCATCATTAAAAATGCAACAAACGCCACGATTATCAAAGTTATATTTGGAAGGGCAACATTGATTGTATTAACAACCTTGTTTGTAGCAACAACCATCATTGCAACAACAAATGCAACAAGGGTGTTGAGATTTTTCTTTGGACTTTGTTCCTTTCCTTCAGTGCCTAGAATTTTTGTCTTTTCAAGAATTGCGAATATCAGGGCAAAAACAAGAAGAAACGGAAGAACAACATCAAAAAGACCAAATTCCCTGAAGAATTCTATTGCATTTTGTAAAGGCGAAGCCATAAGGTAAAAATGAGAGAATTAGTATATAAGTATTGTGGTTGAACCTGTATATTAGAGTTTAAGTTTTGACAAAGAATAATTTATCTGCTGAAGCCTTAAATATATTTTAGTATTCCTCTACTGCTTCCTGTTCAACAGGCTCTTCTTCAGCAGGCAGAGCATTTCTTGATATTATCATAACATCTCCAATTGATTTTACAAGAGCATGCGGAACTGTTGCTCCTTTCGCTCCTGTGAGCACACGGGCGAGCTGAGAATTTTTTGTTGCTCTTACTCTCCAGCCATGCACTTTGTTTCCATGCAGAATAGTCTCTTCAATGTCCCCATAATAATAACCTTCGTCTGTAAAAACACGCATTCCAAAAACATCTGTTACTTTTCTTGTTCTTAACATTTCAACCACCTGTGATTGATAACATTTATTAAGTTTATATAGTTTTCTCTTTTTTAATGCAATTATTTCGTAATCTAATTTTAATTGGAACTTCGCACATCGCAAAGGAAAGCATCAAAGAAGTTGAGGCAATTATCACAAAAGAAAGGCCTAATCTGGTTGCTTTGGAGCTTGACAGAGAGAGATTTTATGCACTTTTGCACGGGATAAGGGGCAGAATAGGAATAAAAGAGATAAAGAATATAGGGTTTAAGGGATATTTGTTTGCCAAAATCGGAGAATTTGCAGAGAGGAAGCTTGGCAGCAAAGTTGGGGTAAGTCCTGGCGAGGAAATGCTTAAGGCTGCAGAGGTTGCTTCAAGAGAAAAGATTAAAATTAGCCTTATAGACCAAAAGATAGGCGTTACCCTAAGAAATTTTTCCAAAGAGCTGACATGGAGGGAGAAATTCAGGTTTGTTTCAGACATACTTATTGGAATTTTCAGCAAAAAACGCAGAATTAAGATTGACTTAAAGAGGGTTCCTGAAAAAGAGCTTATAAACAAAATTCTTAAGCAGACGAAAGAGAGATATCCGAATTTTTACAAGGTGCTGGTTGAAGACAGGAATAAATATATGGCGAAAAAATTGTTTAAGCTGATGAGAGATTATGAGAAGATTGTTGCTGTGGTTGGTGCCGGACATGAAGATGAAATAATTGAGGAAATCAAAAAATTAGAGAGGGTAAATTAGATATATTTTATTGCAGATAGTGTTTTTTTGTCTTTGATGATTACTGCCTGGTTTTCCCCTCCTCTTACAGATAATTTTGTTTTTTCAATTCTGAAAAATCTTTCTATCTTCAAAACTAAAGAATTACGGCCAGTATTAATCTTGTATCTTATTCTCTCGCTTAGCAGATTTTCATTTGAATTATTATGCATCAATACATCATACTCCTTTAAACATCCAAACAGCCTGCATAAATTCTCTGCTGTTCTTCTGTCAATATTTATACCGCCCAACATTAATTTGTATTATGGAAAACATTATATATAAATCTACCTGTAGATATACATGTTTACAAAGAAAGAATCTTTTGCATTATTAATATCTGTAATTGTGCTTGCTTTTGTATTTGGTTTTGATGACGGAAAAGAAGTTTTTATTTTAAGCAGCTGGCTGGCAAATTTTTTTCTTGTTTTTATTGCTGTTTTTGTTTCTGTTTTATTCAGGGAATTAATATTCAAATGGTTTGCCGGCAGACATGACGCAACAAGCGAATATTCAGTATGGAATATAAACCAGGCCTGGTTCAATAAAAAACTTGAGAGGGGTTTTCCTTTGGGAATTTTAATTGCACTAGTGTTTGCTTTTGGTTCTGCAGGAAAATTCTTTTTTACTGCTATTGGCGTGCACAATCTGAAGGAAAACAGGCATGCAAGGGTCGGCAGAAAATACATTTTTCTGGAGTATTCTGAAGAAGCAAAAATAGCCTCAATTGGAATTCTTTCACATTTATTTTTAGCTTCTCTTGGGCTGCTTTTTGGGAATTTTTCTGGAACTAACATGGCTACTTTTGTGAACATTAATTTCTTTATGGCATTGTTTAATATGCTTCCATTTTCCAATCTTGACGGGGCAAAAATATTTTTCGGGTCTTTAATGACTTATTTATTTCTGATTGTGTTTTTGGCGGCTGCTTTTCTGCTTATCAATATTAATTTAGTTCTTGGATGGCTAATTGCCCTGATTGCAGGACTTATAATGGTTTTTGTTTATTATTTTTTCTTTGGGAGATAAAAAAAATATTTTTAGATATAATAATGCTGTTATGTATAAAACGTAATACTTTAGCTTCTTGAAGCGATAATCTTATGCATAAACAGAAGCGAGTTCTGCTTCTGTAGTTTTGCTGTTTCCACAACAGACAGCAAGACTTCTATGCTGGAGAATACAAAAAAGGGCTCCAGAAGGCTAAATAGTTACTTTTTAAGGAAAATATTATAAATAAACGCTTCTTTGCAATACTCCATGCTTGCACCCTACTCAGCAAAACTGGACTGGAACGAATATCTGCGCGCCGCGTATGTTGTTGATGGCGTTGGTCAACATGTTGATCGCCTGAACCGCGGATTTCAGAATTTAGAGAGACGTTTAGGAAATAAGATAAGCTCCTCAATTGATGGAAATGCCACCAGGATCGTTGCCAGTCAGCAGGCCTTTGCCGATATCATGGAAAAAGGCATGGGGGGAATTCAGGAGCGTCTGCAGTACCAGCAGTCAGCAATAGAGGATTTGCAGTCTGAATACAGCTATCAGTCCGGGTTGCAGCTGGACCAACTGGTTATTGCAAATACGACGCTGGAAGGCATTAAAGCGGTAATGAAAAATATCTGCAAGCTTCTCGCGAGGCCAATTAAAACTGCCCATATGGATATGTTTCTGCAAGGATGCGAGCGGCTGCAGCGGAATTATTTACCAGAAGCTTTGGAAAGCTTTCATTCCGCTGAAGATAAAGATAAAACCCATTTTTTTACCCAATACCACTTAGGCAAACTTTACTTATATGGCGCGAATGAAGGAGAAGATGTTGTTGATTTAGAAAAGGCAGAACAACATCTGCGGCTTGCCACACGATACGGGATGGGAGAATCCCGGTTAGACGAAAAAATGCGGCCCCTGGCAGCGGAAGCCTTTCTTCATGCCAGTATGGCGTGTTATTTGCAGGCAATGAAAGAGAATGGGAAAAGTATAGGAAGAAATAACCTGATGATTCCGGGGGTGGTAGAAACGGTGGTGAAAAAGCTTTCGGAAGCGTTTGAACTGGTTTCAAAGGCAATTGAATTAAATCCCCGCCTTGGAGAGGCTTTCTACTGCCGGGCTAAATATCAGTGTATAGGGGGAGAATTAATGAATGATATCGCCACTGAGTTGGGGAATAATGATATGTATGAAGGGGGGTATGAAGAAGATTACATAGCATTATATGAATTTTACGACACCCGCGGGCGGGGCGTGGGAATATGGGCAAGCAGCTCAGAAATGATGCTTAAGGACATTGAAAATGCCATCAGGCTAAATCGGAATTATGCCGTTAAAATAACTTTAGACAGCGATTTTGATTTTTCGAGAAAAGCTTTTAACGATTTTATTCAAAAGTGGGCTAACTACGCAAAAGAGGAAGCTGGAGAGAAACTGGCGAAAGTTAAAAAATCATTAGAGGGAACAGTCATGGAGTTTGTGGATGCAGAAATTTTTGTGGGAGAATACCAAAAACTGGCTTTGTTGCACGGAAAAATATTGTGTATGCCTGAATTTGATCTGAAAGAGATTGCACCATCATATTATGGTCGGTATGAGCCTTATAATCAAAAACCGCTGATAAGTGCAGGAGAAAATCTCCGGAGCTTACGAGGGACTATAGAGTCGGATATCGTTTCAGGCCACCGACAGCTTGCTGAGAGAAGCGCTTTCATCGATGTACAAAAAATTTTTGACTTGGCAGAGAAAGTGGAGAGAAATTACGCTTTACTGCAGAAGGAAATGGCCAAAGAGCCGGCACGCCTTATTCTTGGGCGGAAGCAGGAACTGGCTACAATAAGAAAGCTGCTTTCCGGCTACAAAACAGAAATCCGCTCCCGGGCATCAGCTGGGCGGTGCATAGTATGTGCACGGGAAGGGTTCTTTGGCAGCATTTTCATGCCGAAAATAGACGGGCTCTCTTTCTGCCAAAAGCATTATGAGGAGTGCAATCATGTCCCTGAGGGTGTATTTCAGTGCTTCGACCGTTTTGATATTCTGCATTGAAAAAAACCGGTGATTAGATGCCCGTACAAAATTAAGAAAACCAGTGATTGGATGGGAGAAGTTTTATAAGCATTGGCGCAGGTTCTCCTTTCAATAACCCATCTGCAACTTCTTCCAATCCTTTAGGATCTATTGGTACTATTGGTTTAGTCATTGTATAAAATTAGCTATATCAAGGCTTTTAAATCTCCATATTTTCGTTGCTTTGCAGTAAATATACTATTTAGAAACACAAGACATGCATAATTTCCCTTTTAATTCATTGTTTCTTTTGTAAACAAAAACAAAATTATTCCCTGTTTCTTTTTTACATTTTAAACATTTTATTAAATCCGGCTTTCTTGATTTTGGATTTGATAACTGCATAAAAGAAGCCTTCATTCTTTTGATTTCTGCTCTTTTTTCTTTCCTTATTTTTTTCACAATTTAGAACAGTGATTATATAATTTAAGATTTATGATGTAACTCTCTGAACTAATTCTGTCTCCCTGGCAAATCTTGCCACTCTTGTGTCTGGATTTAGATCAATATCCACCATTCTATCTTTATATCTCTCTATAGAATCCGGGTCGAGGAAATACATCCTGTATAGGTGATAGGCTATTTCATCTGCCCTATTGACAAGATGGTACTTTTCATCTGCGTCTCTTTCGCAGTGTATATTATTTTTCGGCAGACTTCTTCTACCTATCTTTAGGAAATCTGCAATATATTCTTTGAAATGTCTGCCATATTCTCCGTCAAAACACAATAATGAACGCTCTAAATCAATTTCTTCACCAAAAGCGTCAACCAAAAGCGCGATTGTTGCTGCCTTTGCCAAATCTGAACCGAGGCGAGTTATACTCTCCCTTTGGATTAATCCAAACCTATAATCTATTACTCCTTTGAATGCAGGCCTGTCCAGTACAATCCGGTCTGATCTTCTTTTGCTGAATCTAATCCTCCTCAGGTGTCTTGGATTCTGCGAGTAGGTTACAACCATAACCTCTGGCATATTTTCAACCCCCCCATTATTAGATTCATCAGCTCCAAAAAAATGACAATATTTTTGTGACGTTTCCATTTTGCGGATTTAAATGGCAATAGGCAGAAAATATAAGGCTTTCTACTTGTTTTTTTGTGTTTTTTAACCAAGAAATTCTTTATAGTGTGTTTATCTTTTTATACCCTTAACAAACTCAACACCTTCTTTATCTTCAAATTCCTTGTCTCCTGTAACAAATTTCATCTTATTTTCTCTTGCAAATATGTAACCAACACAATCAAAAAAAGATAAATTTTGCTTTTTATGATCTACCTTATATTTAATTGCCTTAACTAAAATCTCTTTCGATACTACTTGAGAAATAGGGGCCAACTTTCTAAACCAATATTCTGCAGTTTTAAAATTATACTTTCTATATAAATCTCCATAAAACTCAGTTAAAGTTATGTCTGTAATTACAACCTCTTCATTAAAGAAAACTGTGAACTTAGGATTACCAAAATGTATCTCAACTAGAGCATAAGTATCTAAGCATTTTATATCCATTTACTCACCTTAAATTCTTTTCTAAACTTTAAAAATTCTTTTCTGGTAATTGGGTTTTCCTTTCCAAATCCAAATAATTCCTTTAATGGGTTTTCTACTTTTTCTATATTCCTAATTATAATCTTTTGATTTGGGCCAAGTTTTAGATTTTTGACTATTTCTGAAGGTAAAATTAATCCTATTGAATTGCCCCATTGCTTTGTCTCAACTTCGATTTCCATGTATAACTACAAGTATAACTTATTTATATTCTTTGTGATGAAAATTCCGAAAATCCTTCGGAAAGACTGGAAAATTGGTGGCTTTTAGAGGATATTTTGGTCAATCTGTTCGGTGAACAGTCACCTAACAGTTATAGATATAGGTTGTGATTAAAATAATTAGTTTTTGATAATATATTTTAGTTAGATATTATGATTAAAAGTTTTGATTTTTGATTAAAGATTATCTTACTTTAATTAGCTCGAAAGTTGCCTTTAATACGTATCTTTCTTTTATTGGATTATCCTTTGGACGCAATGATCCATCTTTCCAGATTATAAAATTACCAAGTTCCTGAGATATAAATTTAGAGATGTTTGGTAAAATCATTGGCACAACTTCATCAATATCGTTAGGAGAAACAGCTATTCTATTTTTTTAATTTGAAAAAGATCATGTATAGAAAAAAAATTTCATCCTTAGCCATCTAATTAGTCATATATTACTCCTATTTAAATGTTATCCAATGGAGATTTAATTTTTCTTAATTCTGTTTCTAATTGTTTATCAAATTGCCTAATTTTTTCTTCCCAATTCTTCCCTCTTTGGATAATAATCAATTTCTTTTCATTGTAGTAATAGGAAACAATCCATAACTCCTTTACTTCCATCATTCTAAAATAATCAATAATCTTATTTAACCTACAAGGCCCACATTCTACAATTATTAATTTCCCTTCTTTATTCTTACCTAAAACATCTACAATCCCCCAATCAAGATTAATTTCAAACCCTATAAACTGAACACAATATTTCTCCATTAATTTTATAGAAACTGCTTTTTCGTACTTTTGAGGTCCTTTTATACCTTCCAACTCGCTTTCAGCGATAAATATTGGAGGAATATCCTCTACTTTGGTGTCTAAAGCTCTAGAATCAAGTAAATCCAACAAATCTCGTGCGTAAGCCAAACTATACCTATTATCCCCTTGTAAAAATAAGTCTTCTATTTCATTTATACTCATTTTTCTTCCCATAAATCTCCTGCCTTTTCAAATGCTATTTTACCTTGGAATTTTGAAGATTTAACGTAAATTTGTGTGGTTCCTATATCGCTATGACCTGCATAAGACTTTATAGCAAAAGAATCAACTCCCTCATCTGCCATATGTTGTAATCTGCTGTGTCTCAACATATGGGGGTGTAAATCTCTTGAAAGTAACCCTTTACCATACCCTTTCAAGTTATACCAAGCAGTTGCTGGATTTATTGTAAAGATAGGCATGTTTGGATTATTTATCTTGCATCC
>CAYXPX010000014.1:18693-18908 GCA_964467335.1 Candidatus Woesearchaeota archaeon
TTAGCTCCTGTGTAGCCTTATGAAAGTAAACTGTCCTTGGCTTCCTGCCCTTCCCCATTACCTGTATTTCCCTGCTCTTAAGATCTAAATCCTTCAGTTTGATCCCTAATATCTCTGATATTCTAGATGCTGTGTCATACAGTAGTGTTACTAACAACTTATCCCTTAGATTCTTAATATTTTCAACTAAATACACTACTTCCTTCTTTGAAAGC
>CAYXPX010000015.1:0-17935 GCA_964467335.1 Candidatus Woesearchaeota archaeon
ATACTCTTAAGAAAAAAGCGAAAATTGCTGATGATGCAATAGTACAACTTAAGTTAAGTCTTGAAGATTTACGTCTAGGAAGAGTTAGTGAATTCTAGAGGCTTTTAAGATAATGGAATAATTCTCTCATATTTGATTTAATGAAATCAATTACTTTTTGTTGGTCTTTCTTTGAAGCAAATGACACAAGTAATATCTTTTCACCTTCTTCATCAATTAGAAAAAATAGCCTCTTGTTAAGGTACTTCTTTTCTCTAAACCATTTATAACCAAGTGGTTTGCCTGTCGGAAATTCTCTGAGGTTATCTTTAGTTTTGTTAATCCAGTCTTGTTTGCTTTTGTCTAACGTTTGATATATTTCTTTAAATGTATCTGTGGCATAAATTATATACATAGAGCTCTTTATCATTTGCTAATATAAAAATCTTGTGACAACTAACAGTGTTAGGTAATATGAGCGATAGCGAAGGCAAAATTCGACAAAATAAAAAATTTTGAGTAAGGCGCAGGAGATTTCAGTGTATAACTGCTCCCATCAGGTTTATAAACTTCCGCCTCTTCTCTTTTTTGCAGGCAGGAAACTTAACCAACGCACCCTATCAATTTTTTATCCAAAAAATAAGAATTTGCGGGTTGTGAGGAAAGTCCGCCCACTGCTGTTAAAAAATAGCCTCTATGAGGGCCGCTTGCATAAGCAAGTTCCAGTAATGGAAGGAAACTTTATAGAAACACACGGCCTCTAGGACAGGAATGATGCAGCGAAGGTTTTGGCGACAAAACTGAGCTAACCTGCTGACGACCCTGGAAGGATACGATGGAAAAAAGGACCCGGCCGGTGCAAGTCATGAAGACGCTAAGTAGAATGTTAAGACAAAGCATCGCAGCAGCAGTAAATCATGCTGTTGTTTGGCTTTGACAAAAGGCGGCTTAATTCTTGCCTGCATATTTTATAAAAAACACATTCTTCAACAATTTAGTTAGAAAGTTCTGACTAAAATTAAAAAACTATATAAATCACTTAAAAACAAAAAAAGTATGCAGATAAAAAGTATAGAGGTTGAAAATATTGTTATAATTTCTGTAGATGCAAAAACACGCACTGTCTCGCTGCAGGTCAATTTCTCTGACAAGACATCATTTCCTGTAACGCTTACGCTGAATGAAAATTTTGAAGAAGCAGTGGAAAAGCTTCTTAAGCATATAAAGAACTCAATAAGGCCGGAAACAACAGAAGAGGTTGGTGATATTTTATCTGGAATATCGGTTGTTAACATCAAAAATGAGGAAGATGTAATTGAAAAAGCTCCGAAGAAATTATCCATGCTTGACAGAAAGCTTGACACATTCAAAAATACAAAAGACCACAGAAATTATATGCAGATACACAGCCAGCTGAGCACAATAAGAGAATTTATTTATAAGAAAAACTAGACAGATATTTTATACAGGAATATTTCTGCGATGATAATGACTACAATTACAATAATTATGTAAAGGGGAGGAATTTCAAGCCTGCTCTTATAATCATCAAAATACCTGACAAGCCCGCCGCCTGATGAAGGCATACTTATTTTTTCCTGCGCCATAAATCAGCATAAACAAACAACTATATAAAATTATTCATACCTGACTTCAATTACATCCCCATCCTTAAGTATATAGTTTTCAAATTCAGGATTTTCCTCTCCATTAACCAGCAGCACAACACTATTATCCCCGCCGCACCTGTCGTTCTCATTTGTATAATCATCAAAACTATTACTTGAAAGCTTATGCCCTATCGCTGTAAAGAAATTTCCTATTGAAATATCCTCTGCTCTTGAAACAGCGCCCTCAATGTGCACCTTATGGTCTCCGTGTGTATGCAGTAAAGGCGAGCCCACGTGAGTATTGGCGCCTCCAAGGCTGCTGAAGTCAAGCCTCTCTCCGCATAAAAAAACATCAAAGTCAGCATGCCAGTGCACAGACCCTTCAGTATAAGGCTCAAAATCACTGCTTATCTTTGCAGCCCTGTAAAACAAAAGAACAATGCCTGCTAAAACCAAAATCAAGATTCCCCACTTCACAGAACTCTTTATAATTTTTTTTCTCCCTGCATTTTCAGAAGCAGAAACTCTTGATTCTTCTCTCTCAGTCCTCTTCATCTCCTTTATCTCATGTTTGCTTAAATCTTCCCCTTCCATTTTATAATTTTTTATCCAAAATCAGTTAGTTCAAACTTATTTATATGGCTTTTGTTTAAAAATAAAAATTATACTCTTCTTCCTCTTTTCCCATACTTCTTTCTGCAGGTGTCAGTAGGGAACGTTGTCACATCCTCGATTATCCCAATTTTAAATCCGCTTCTGGACAATGTTCTTATCGCAGCATTTGCGCCAGGTCCTGTGCTGCTTGGTCCGTTGTGCCCGCCTGGGGCCCTGACCTTTATATGGAGTGCATTAATTCCCTTTTCTCTTGCCTGCTCTCCTGCAATTTTTGCAGCATTCATGGCTGCAGTTGGAGAGCTTTCCATCCTGTGGGCCTTGACCACCATCCCTCCTGACGCTCTTCCAAGAGTTTCACAGCCTGTATGGTCAGTAACATGAATTATTGTATTATTATAGCTTGAATATATATGTGCAATGCCCCACCTAAGTTTATCATCCCTTCTATTTTTTTCATATTCCTTTTTGTCGCTGTTTTCCCCTTCCATCTTATGTAACAACCTCTCCGCCTACTTCTGCATCAATTTTTTTAATCTCCTCTTCGCTGAATAATGTTTCGCTCTCCTCTTTTTCTCTTGCCTTTTTCTCATCAGCAAGAGCCCTTTCAGCAGCGCTGATTTTCGCAGATTTTTTAGCTCTCTCAGGATGCTCATCAGAAGCAAATGATGAAGCAGGATCAAAAGAAATTTTAAACTCATTGTCCCTGCTTACAAAGTAAGAGGGAACTGAAACTCTTTTTCCGTCAACAAATATGTGCCCGTGCACAATAAGCTGTCTTGCCTGCAGGGAATTTATTGTCAAACCAAGCCTGAAAACAACAGACTGAAGCCTCCTGTCCAGAATGTTATTGATATTAAGCCCAAGAACATCCTCTATTTTTGTATTTTCATCAGCAAGGCCATACCTGATGAGTTTTCCAAGAAGCTGCTTCTCTTCCTTCATGGCCTGCTTGTTTCCCTTTGCCCTCTCTCTTATTATACTCTTTACCTGGCTGTTTATTCTCATAAGCTCGCTGCTGGCCTTCCATATCTCAGTTTTGTTCTTAAGTCCGTACTTTCTTTTTAGAACTCTCTCTTCCTCTATTCTCGCACCCTGCCATGGATGAATCGGTGTTTTATATTTTTTTCTTGTTTTTTTTGGATCTCCCATATTTATCCCTTCTTGCTGGCCTTTGATTTTTGGACGCCAATTGCCTTTCCTGATTTCCTAAAGTGTGATCTTGTTCTCTGCCCTCTTACAGGCTGTCCTGATGAATGCCTTAAACCCCTGTAAGACTTGAGTCTCATCATTCTTTTTACGTCAAAATCAACTGCAAATTTCAGGTCTCCGCCGATAATATGTTTTGTCTCGCCAGAAGTTTCATCTGCTCTCCTGTTAAAAATCCATATGGGCAGTTTCCCCTCTTTGAACAAACTTTCCATTCGCTTTGCATCGCTTTCTGTAAAAAGCCCTGCCTTCTTGTTTTTTGGAATGCTTAATGAATTGCATATTGCATTTGCCATACCAAATCCAAAGCCCCTAACCTTTAAAAGTGCAATGCCTATTGGCTTTTTTCCGTCAAGGTCTGTATTAAAAACCCTGAAAAAATGTTTTATCTGTTCTTTATCTCCATCCATTTAAAAAGTGAAATAAGGTTAGCTTATAAATGTTTTGCAGAAATAGGCTTTGTTGCGCTGTCAGGGAGTATAACAGAGATTATGCTCAATTTTCAGTTTAAAGTTTATCTTCCAAACCTAAAATATTTTTAGTAGACATAAAAACTATTTAAAGTTTTAGTAAACATTTCTCACTTCGTTCGGCCACTAACGTGGAAGCATAATATTATTATGTTAAATTAATCTATCTTTAAGAAGTAATTTCTAGTTTGATAGGTAGAGAAATCTTTACATTTCCGAGCTTTGCTGTTCTTTTCTTAAATCCAGCAATTGCTATACCTGTTGTTTTTCCTGTCTTCTTATCTATACGCTCAAAAATGCCTTTTCCTAGATTTTTAAAATAACCTTCAGTATAATCTTCCATATTTATCTCTAAAAAATCCCCTTCCTCATCATAGTACATATTAAGTTCTCCTTTCATTTTATTTTATCTGTGTAAAACCCAGTTATGATAAAGCCATTTCCATTTAAATACCTTACCATAACCATTAAGTATTGTTTAAAGTCCTTGTAGTAACGAAAATAGAAAGTTACGTTTTCGTCTTCTTCTAATTTGATTATCTTGTATGGCTTTTCCAGTGTTTCTTTTATTCTTTCTTGTTGGTTTGTCATTTCCTGATGCTTAAGGATGTGTAACCACCTATCTTTTCTTAGGGTTATAGCTCTGCCTGTTTTGTCTTTTATTACAAAAATAACATCCATCACATAATAATGTTAAACTGTTTTATATAACTGTCGGCACACAAATCAACTTCTTCGCTAGTTTCACTCGCTCAGACATTTACTGTATAAAAGGAACATAATATTATTATGTGAAATTGTGCCAGCAAAAACAAGATTAGCCAAAAAAAGAAAGCAATCAGAAATTTATGGTCTCACAAACAGGGAATGCTTCTCGTTGCCTTCAAGCTCAAGCAGAATTCTCCTCATCACAGCCTTCTCAGGATCTGGCAGCAGATTTACCCTGTTTTTTATGTCCTGAAAACTGTCAAATGGCCTTTCATCTCTTGCCTCAAGCAGGGCAGCCATGTGCCTCTTCCCAATGCCTGGCAAAAGCTCAAGCTGGTGCATCCTTGTGCTTAAGGGTCCTGCCTTATTAAAAAAGTCCACAAACTGTTTCTCCCTGTTTTTTACTATTTCCTCAATTATATAGTTTAGTTCAGATTTGGCAGTTTCAGTCAGCTTTGATGGTGCAATCCTGGATGATATGTGATGTATCTTGTCCCTCTTGCCATCTCCTATGTAAACATCCTCATGGGGCTGCAGAAATACTCCTTTTTTTGGAATCAGTTCAAAAAGAACTAAAGTATCTTTCCCTATTCCGTGGGCTATAGCTGTCTTTAGGTGAAGCGGCCTTTTGTCCATTGGATAGCCGTGTGGTAAAAAATCTAATATTATCGCATATTCTTCTCTTGCCATTTTTTCCTTCATTAAACATTTTAATCATTTATCGCTTCAACTATTTTTTGCAACTCGTCCTGTTTCAGGCTTACAACATCGCCTGCAAAAATTATTTTGAGTGAGTCAGCATCTGCAGGCATCATGTCAATAATCTTTGTAATGTGCCTGTCTCTGAGTTTTGAAATGCCAAGGCTCTCTATTTTTGTGTACAGCTCTTTATGCGTTTTCTTTCCTGCAAATTCCTTCAAATATTCGCTTACCTTCTGCACCCTGAAATTTAATTCTCCACTGTCCTTTTTGGCATTGTCAAGAAAACTCCTGACTTCTGCCATTGTTACTGGTTTTTGTTCAATAATGTCAATCTCTGGCATTTTAATCAGCCCTCCTTAAATGAACTGGATGTGTTATTAGCACTTTGCTCTTGTTTATGTCATTTATCCTGACTTCATAGCACTCTCCTCTTTTCCCAAGTACAGTTCCTGCCTTTCCATAAAATCTTGAATGAAATAATCCTGCATGTACGCTGGGCTCAGGAACAAGATAAACTCTCTCTCCTGCATTGAATTTCTGGAAATATTTGCTCAGGCTGACCTTGCCCCTGTCTCTTAAATCCTTGGACATTTTGTGTCTTGTCTTTCTTCTTGTTCCGCCTATTCTCTTTGTCATAATGTAAATAAACACAAAATCTATATAAATGTATCTATGCAGTTCCCCAAAAAATGACTTTCAGAAAGTAGTTATGTAGAATTATTTTGCATTAAAATATTGTTTCACTTCAGCTATCAAATCATCAGCAGTTTTTTTTACAGCGCTGTCAACGTTTTTCTGTTTCCCTAAAGAAATGTACTTTTCATAAACAGATCTTAAAAATTTCCTCGCAGCACCACCCTCCCACTGTTCGCCATAGTCTCTCTTAATCTCGGCCTCAATCTCTCCTTTCAGTTTTCCATCAACAAGCTTTTTGCTGCCAGCAGGGGATTCCTTAAAATCACTCAGACTAATCTTGACCTTTATGTGTGCATGATTATAGTCATCAAGCTTTCTGTCGCAGTCCCATTTTATTTTTGTGTTTTTCATTTCATCTTTTGCAGAAGACGAATAAGATTTCTCGTCAATATCATAATTATACCTCTTAAAAAAATCCTTAAGATAAGAAATAAGCTCTTTAAAATCAAAAACGCCCTCGTAACTAAACTCCATGTCTTTTACTACCTTGTCTGTATGTGTCATGTATTAAGTCCTGCAAAATTATCTTAATAACGCTTTCGGTCATGCATTGTACATGCTGAGAAAACTCTTAACCTCAGATATAAGGTTATTTGTGTCCTTGTAGCACTCTATCTTAATTTCTTCAATCTTTTCCCTTATCATGTATCTTTTGTAAATTTTATACATAAGGCCGGATTCATCAAATTTTTCTTTTGCATTGATTGTAACGCTTGAGCTGAACTTCATGTCAACTTCGGCTTTGTCCAGCTTTATCATCTTTCCATCCCTCTCAACTTCAATTTCATTAAGCCCAATTACATAAAAGCTGATCTTTATTTTAATAAGAAAAAAACCTTCTTCCTTTTCCTTGGAGCTCTCCCAGACAATCTCAATCTGCTTGCCGTTCGGCTTTACCTTTTCAGCATATTTTTTTTCGCCGCTGGTAACAGGATCGCTGTAGTCCTCGTTAAGAAGCCAGTTCCTTAATTTATTGTATAAAAGCTCAAGATCAAAAACACCCCTGTGTTTTAGTTTTGTATCAACAATACTCTCCTCTTTTGGCATTAAAATAAATTAAATAATCATCTTAATAAGTCTTTCCTAAGTATCTAAAGCCCAAAATCTCCTTTTATTATATTGTATATTTCACCAGCATCTTCTGATATGGGAATAGTATATCTCTTCTCAAATTCTGTTTTCTTGATGTTCATATAAATCTCAAATAAAAATCTGTTAAATGCTGTTTTTCCCCATTTGTTATCCTTGTCAACTATTCTCTCCCCTTTTACTAGAACATAAGCATCTCCATGATCCATCCCTTTTCCTCTTTTCATGCTGCTGAAAACAAATTCAACGTTAATTTCTCCGTCACAAAAGTCATCAAGTTCTCTTAAAAAAAAGAAATTAAACTTTATCTCATCGCCGTATTTTTTGGGCTTGGAAGTCTGCTGCTTTTCAAGAAAATCATATCCAAGGCTTCCTGCCTTTGCCCTGACATCCTTGTAAATCTTATGTATGCTAAAATCAGAATCAGATACAGATATTTTAGATTTAAAAACTCCTGATTTCTTGGTCATATGAAAACTTACCTTAAGTAGTTAATAACTCTTTCGTTGCGCTCGCATTCCTGGCACAAAAATCTCCCGTTTACAGATTTTACCAGCGAATAATTTCCGCATTCAGAGCAGGTGCTGTCAATAAAATCCCTCTTTGAGCTGAATAGTCTGCTCTTGTCAATTATCAGCTCAAAAAGCTGCGGCTGCACTCTCAGAACATCATTCATTGTTATCAGGCCAAAAAGGCTGTTATCCCTGTCAACAACAGGCAGCCTTCTTATCCCGTATTTTATCATCAGATTCACAGCATCCATAATGTCTGCCTCAGGATCTATCGTTATTATTACAGCGCTCATTATCTCGCTTACACTTGTTTTTTTAGGATCAAGCCTCTTTAAAAATGCCTTCTGGACAAAATCCTTCTCAGTTACAATGCCCTTGAGAAGATTATTTTCTTTTACAATAAGGCTTCCAACCTTTTCTTTCAGCATAAGCCCGGCACATTCATCAAGCGAGGCATTAATCTTAACAACAACAGGAGTCTTTGTCATGGCATCCATAACACGCATATATTTCGCCATAAAAATACAGCACAAAGCAAGTTAATAAAATTATGTATGCCACCCTGCAGTAAGGGATAACTATTTAAAATTTCGCAGGCTAAAAAAAGCATGGATCTGAGGGAACTGAATCTAAAATTAACAAAAGAAAGCCTTAGAAAAGAAACCCCGAGAGATGTTATGATAGTCCAGACAATAAAAACAATAGACGAACTTACAAAAATAATAAATAAATTAATGGTAAATTTAAGGGAGCGCTACGGTTACTATGCGCCAAAGGCATCAAGGATTGAGGAAATTGAAAAATTTCTTGAAGCTGTAAAAAGAAAGGAAAGGGAAGAGATAGGAATAGAGATGACAAAAGACGACCTTGCATCAACAGAAGAAATAGCAGATGAAATAAAAAATTTGATGACTTTAAAAAATGCCCAGGAAAAATATCTTGAAAAACTTACAGAAGAAATATGCCCAAAGCTCTCTGAAACAGCAACATCCCTGATAGCAGCACGCTTAATGTCCTGTGCAGGTTCGCTAAAGCATCTCGCAGAAATCACCTCGTCAACAATCCAGGTTTTAGGGGCAGAAAAAGCCCTTTTTAGGCATATGAAAACAGGCGCAAATGCTCCAAAATTTGGAGTAATTTTTTCGCACCCGGAAATCTCGCAGAGCCAGCAGAAGGGCAAGGCAGCAAGAAAGCTCGCGGCAGCAATCTCAAAAGCCGCAAAAATGGACTTTTTCAGGAAAAAATAAAACAACTATTAAGTAACAACAAAGCGAAAGATTTTTAAGGGGTAAGGTATAACCTAGGCGGTATTTAAAGAGGGGATAGTGGGTAGAATAATAAGATGGCTCGAAGCAAAAGAATAAATATAATAAGACATGAAAATGAAACACTAAGAAAGGGGTTAAGCGAAGCAGAGTTAAAACTTAGAAAAATGGAAGCAGCCTTATTAAGATTCAGAACTGACAGAGATTACAAGTTTTCTGATGAAACAAGAAGTTATCTTAAAAAAGCAGCATATCAGGAAAAAGAAAGAACAAATAGAAGAAAACTGTTAACTGTGGACGGCCCAAATGGCGCTGGAAAAAGTACACTTCTTCGTGACTTAGGTTCAGCATTCACATCTGCAGATTTTAGATATGCCATAATAAAAGAATCTTCATTATGCACCCTTCTTGAAGATGCAAGAAGAACAAGTAAACAACATGAAGGATACGATGGCATAAGAGATAGAGAACAAACAATAGGAAGCGTAGTAACAGCAGGCAGATTAATTGAAGGCAGGGGTAAATTACTAGCAAGATTAAGCAATACAGATGAAGGGATGCTCATACTTGATAGATATATCTGGACAACAATTGCATTCCAGCTTGGTACAGGAAGATCTATAGAAGAAACAATAGGGATGGTATACAATAGTTTTATTCATCCTGATGCCTCCATAATACTAACATGTGATCCAGAAGTAGCAAGAAGAAGAGCAGAAAAAAGATACCTCAGCACGCCATCAGCACTTGACACAGGAAAACAAATGGAAGTATTTAAAGAATTAAAGGAAAAAAATAAAAGTTATGAAGATTTTGTCAGATGGATGGGCAATGGATACAATGGATTCACATTTAAACATTATGATACCACAGAAATGCAGCCTGCTGATGTTGCACTTGCAGTAATAAAGGATGTTATGGGGCAGTATACAGATAATCCGACAATGGAAAAGATGGAAGAACATATAAGAAACAAGTATAAAAGTTCTGCAGCAGAAGAGTCTAGGTAATGCAAATATATGGGGTTACAAAGAAGTAGTTGAAAGTAAAGCTTTAATACTAACAAAATTCTTGGAGTTTTAATGAAGTTAGTCACTACAAAATACAAAGGAATATATATAATAGAAATAAGCAGTAAAAAAATTCTTGCAACAGAAAACTTAACACAAAACAGAAGATTTTTTGATGAAAAGCTGTTAAGTGTAGAAGGATGTGAATATAGGGAGTTTAATCCGTTCAGATCGAAATTGGCTGCTGCAGTTCTAAAAAAAATATCTATTCTGCCGATAAAAGAGAAAGATAAAATATTATATTTGGGCGCATCCCATGGCTACACTCCGTCATATATCTCAGACATAATAAAAAAAGAAGGTATAATGTTCTGTGTTGATTTCGCCCCAAGGGTTGTAAGAGATCTGCTGTTTATATGTGAAGAAAGAAAAAACATGATTCCAATACTGGCAGATGCAAACAAACCTCAGACATACAAAAACAGGGTAATACAAGTCGATATAATATACCAGGACATCGCACAAAAAAACCAGGTTGAAATACTTTTAAAAAATCTAGATTTCCTAAAACAAAGGGGTTACATATTAATAGCAATAAAATCAAGAAGTATAGATGTAACAAAACATCCGCAGAAAGTCTATAAAGAAGTAGAAGAAAAGCTTAAAGAAAAATTAAGGATAATAGACAAAAAAGAACTAGGGCCATTCCAAAAAGATCACATGTTCTTTGTATGCCAAAAAAAGTAAAGGAAAAGACTTATATTATCCAGATACCTATAAAATACATGCCAAAGAAGCCGGAAATAATAAAAACAACACATAGAAATAAATGCGAATTATGTGATGAGCCTGCTACAATAAAATTTAAGGAAAAAACCGGAGATCCATATGCCTATATGTGCGAATTCTGCTTTAAAGACATGCAGAAAGATAAAAAAATTTAGTTAACATTTGTATATCTAAGTTTCAGTCTTAAAAATACCTTTGCCAAATTTCCAGCTACATCAACAATATTTTTTATTCTCTCTGATGCACGCCTGTAACCAATACCCATAGGGAGATTCAAAAGAGAATCTTCAATTTTTTCAAATAATTCCTTCTTGATTGTTAAAACATTTACTGCAGCATTAATATCTCCTGCAAAATTAGCCGTCATAGCACCAGCATAAGTATCCATGGCTTTTTCAAATAATTTAAAATAATTTTCATCAATGGGGGGGTTTATACTTTTAGGAATAAGCTTAAGCTGATCTCCAATCTTTTCAATAAACAAATTCATTTCCCAATAATAAAATATATCATTATAATCAAGCTTTAGTATATTCTTGTCTCCTGTATTAAAAGATCTTTTTAGGATCTTAAATATAAGGTTGTTTAATCTTGTAATATCTAGTTCTTTACTTTGAAGATCATTTGTAACATCAAGATGCTTACCCAAGAGATAGTTTTTTACATCATCAGTCATGGACAAAACTATTCTATCCATGCGCCTGATAGTATCATAGACAGAAAAATCATGTATATTAAGAAAATCCTGCAGAACTACCTTTTTTGAACCGCTTTGCACTATCTCTAGGGCAATTAAGCGATCAACTATCTTTCCAATTTCTTTCATATGGGGCAACAAGTCCTTTCCAACAATATTTATTGTATGATAACTGTCAATGTAATAATGTATCAGTTGTGATTTAAGTTTTCGCAAGTCTCCGTCAAATTCTAAAGTAATGTTTTTTCTGTTATTTGACTGATTAATAATGGTAGGGCTAATTCTAACAGAACCCTCTTCTTCTATAACAACAATGCTGTCCCCTTTCTTTAACCCGTTCTTAACAACCCAGTCTTTAGGTAGGCTTACAACATAAGAACTATCCCCGAATCCGATTATTTTCCTGTAAGACATCTCAGACCCCCTATAGTATATATGTAATATATTAATACTATACGGTATGCTTATATATAAAACTAACTCTCGGTTCAATAAGGGGTTTTGAGTATAGAATAGGAGATGAAATAAAATGTTGGTATTTGCATTGCTTGGAGTAAATCAGAATAAATTAAGCCAGATAATAAAAAAAATAAGGGACTTGGGGCCAAAGCATCTAAACAAAGTACATTTGGTTTATGGAGAATATGATATAATAGCAGAAATAAAAGCCCTGAATCCTGACACATCAGCAGAAATACTAAGAAATATTAAAGAAACAGAAGGGGTAAATATCCTGAAAACATATGTTGTCTCAGACCAGATAAAAGATGAAGAACTTCCTGTGGCCCAGATTGGAATATAATTTTATCTATTTGCAATAATTTCTATCACATCCCTGTTTTTTAAAGCATAATCCTTCCCTACTGTCACTTTCCTTTTTACATCAACAGCCCTTATAAAATTTTTTCCAAAATCAGTATGCAGTCTGAAAGCAAAGTCTAGTGCAGTGCTTCCGCTTTTCATTAAAAAGCAGTCAGGCAGCACTCTTCCCTCTGAATCTGTCAGCTTGTTTACTCCGCCGGGATATATGGCAATATATTTAAGCAGATCAAAAACTGCAGTGTTCAAAACATCCTGAACGCCTGTGCTTCTGAATTTATCCAAAAATTTTTGTATGTTGTTTAAAGCAGTTTTTTGTTTGCTGTTTAAACTGCCTGTAACTTCAAATTTATTTTCTCCTGGAATATATTTTATTAAACTTGCCTTCGCAGCTTCCCTTAGCGCAAGTTCAAAATCAGCACTGCATGGAATTATAATATAATCAGGAAATTTTTCTTTTAATTTTCCTAAATTCCTTTCAGCTCCGGATACATCAGTCTTGTTTGCAGCAATTATGATTGGTTTTGTTTTTCTCCTCGCACTTCTTGTAAAATCAAGGATTGTGTTATCGCTCCAGCTTTTTACATCTTTGGAAAAATCCTTCAAAACTTCCTCGGCAATTTTCTCAGTAACGCCAAAACCGCTCAGCTGTTTTGCAATGGCTTTATGCAGTTCAAGATTTTCAAGTGCCTGCTGCCTGGCAAATCTGTCCCATCCCTTTTTAATTATTCCAAAAAGCCACATGTCAATCTCATCCTCTAAAAATTTTATGTCATTGCACGGATCATAGCTTAAAGGTTCAACTGATTCTCCTTTTTCATTTGTGCTGCCGCTTGCGTCAACAACATGGATTAAAACATCAGCCTGCCTAAGGTCATCAAGAAATTTGTTTCCAAGACCCTTGCCCTCATGCGCTCCTGGAACCAGGCCAGCAACATCAAGCATCTCAACAGGAATAAACCGATTATGGCTGATGCAGTAACCTGTCCTTGGATTGCACTGCTTATCAAACTCCCTGTCAGCGCAGTCGATTTTTACAAAGCTGATTGCATGATTTGGTTTTATTGTGGTAAAAGGATAAGAAGCTATCTCTGCCTCAGCCAGGGTACATGCCCTGAAAAAAGTTGATTTTCCAACACTGGGCTTTCCAACAACTCCGATTAACATAAAAAGAAATTAGGAGAAGGTTATAAAAAGATTGTTATGTTTATATAAAACACTATTCTGCTTCTTTTGATGCCTGTTTGGCGTAATAATCAAAAATATCCTTAAAATTCCAGTCAGTAACTTTCAGAATCCCTGGAGCTATAACCTCTTCAAAACCAAAACCTAATTTTTGGATAATCTCTCTAGTAAGATTATCATCAGGGGTTTCTACCTCAAGCATCATGGGCAGTCTCATATCTCCAAGCCTCTTTGTTTTAGTAAACACATCTAATTCAAATCTTACCTCATTAATGATATAGCTCGTCCTAAACCGCACATCTCGTGCATAATCCTCGATGCCAAGGGCGCGATATTCATGTGCAAGTGCATCTATACAATTTCCATCATATCTTGCTTGAAACTGTTCCTCATACCTTCTTGTATTAGACCCAGGAGTATCAGAAACAGAAACCTTTGGAATTTTTAATTTAATAACTCTCTCAGTATAATCAACTAATTTAGTTATAGCGCTGCCTGCAGCACTTATGTAAAGCATTCCTTTATAGTGTCTCAGCCTGGCAGTTCTTGTTTCAGCTCCTGATTGATGACTTCTGAACAACTGTGTATTTAATTCTCCATCAAATAATTTTTTAGCCCCTAAACCCTCTATTCTTTTAACAATGTCTTGGGGATCTACTTCAAGAACCCTGAGTTCTGACTCTAATGTTATCATATTCCCCATACAAAGATTAAATACAAAAAATTATTAAGGTTTTCTACATCAAAGTATGTTTCCAATTCTTCTAATAAAACCTATTATTTTTAACACAAATAAAACATAAAAAAAGCAAAGAACCAGTTAGTTTTATAAAGCAAGGCCGTTATTCTTGTTTATGTTTGGGCCCGTAGCTTAGCCTGGCTAGAGCACCGGTCTTATATGACCGCTTTTGAAACAAAGAAAAAAATTCAAAAGAACTAAGTTAGCCGGGGGTCGCGAGTTCAAATCTCGTCGGGCCCACATTGCTCCCGTCGTCTAGCCCGGTCAAGGATAAAGCCCTTTCGAGGCTTTGACGCGAGTTCAAAACAGCAAAGGACAGTATCCGGCAGTATATCCAACTGTTCTCACAATCACTGCTGTTGAAAATCTCGCCGGGAGCATTATTTTTTTAAAGATAAAGCTCAAAGTCTAAGGTAATATCCTAAAGAGTATATATCCAGAGCGTGGACGAATTTTATTTTAGAACACAGTTTTGTAATGCTTTGCTAGACTTTTTTAAGTTAATATTTTATAGTTGAAATTATTTATGTTGTTTATTATATTTGGGGATATGAATTAGTGTTCTACAATTTCTTTTGTTTTAAGTATAATTTCTTTTGCTAGATTAGTCATTTCTTTGTATACTGATTCTTTTAGTGTTATATCTACTCCGTATTGATAATGCTCTCTTACTCCTACTGCTGTCGTTTCTTTATCTTTAGCATTTATTGAGTATATTCTGTATAATGTTTCTTTTTTGAAATCTATTTTATTCTCTTCTATTAAGCTATCTATTAGCGCAAACGTGCATTCTTGATTTCTTGATTCGTATCCATGCTTTATTGCTATTGCTAATAAGCATTGGTACATTGAATAAAATATTGTGCTTGCGCTTATATCTGAGTAATTCCCTTTTTTTAAATAATCTGTTGCTGATAAATAATGTTCTGCTTTTTTTATATGGTCTTCTGCTCTTTTAATATCTGGAGTTACTATTATCAATCCCCTATGCATTTTTCCTTCTTGAACTTCTTTTATTGCTTTTTTTAAGCACCATTCAACTTTATTCTTTGTTTGGCTCATCTTTTATCACTTCCACTAATGTTTCTGCTCCACGAATAACAATTCCTCTTATAACATTTAATATTGGCGGATCATTTTTATTAATATTACTCTTTAAATCTTTTAATGCCTGGTATAATGGATGTATTCTTTTAGGGTTGATTAAATTAACCTTTTCTACTTCTTTCTTCAACTTTTCACAATCTTTCTGTGCTGTTACGAACATTACATCTATATCGTTAGCTTCTTTTTCTTTTTTTAATACTGAACCAAATAATATAATTATTTCTGCGTTTGTTATTTTATTTCTCAGTTCATTAATCCAAACTCTTAAGTAGGGCGTTGATTGTTCTGCTTCTCTTTTTAATAAAAATGAGATATAATCTTTGACATAATTTTTATTCAGATCTAAACTGAAAAATTTTGCCTTTCCTAGTTGTTTTGAGGTTATTATTTTTTCTTTTTCTAATCTTTTAGCTATTTTTAGACAACCCATTCTGCTTATTCCTAAGACTTTGGATATGTTATTAGAATTGTATTTTATTTTTGGATTCTTAAAAATAGTTAATATAAACTTCATTTCGTTGTTTGTTATATTTTTCATGTAAATACCTAGTTTACATATGTAAACTGCTAGTTTATATAGCTTTCTGTAGTCATGTAAGTATCTAAGTTTGTATATAAATGGAACTTACTTGTTTAATTCTTGGTTTTCTTCTTTTTATTTTCTAGTCTTACCTTGGTATAAACTGCTGATTCTAAGTCTTCAAAAAAACTATTAAGGTACGTTGCGAAAAACTCTTCACTATATTTTTTTGGTATTTTACTAAGTTTGGAAACTTCTCTTACTATTGATAAATTTTTAACCAATTTTAATCTTTCTAGGTAATCGCATCCAAGCCAGTCTTTCCAGAATTTTATTTCATAGTCTTCTTTCATTGTAAAAGCCATCTCCATAATGGTATTATTATAATTTTCTTTCCATCAATTTCTTCTTCTTTATAATTATCCTTGTTTGTTATTATATATCCTTCTTTTAACTTAAAGTAATTTAAAGTTGTTATTAGCGATTTTATCTCTCTGTTTTTTGTATTTTTATTAGATAAGTCATTGCATACTTGTATTACTAAAACTATTTTTCTCCCTTCACTAACAATAAAATCTACTTCTTTATTATCTGTAGACTTCCAATAATTAATATTTATTAAAGGATTTTGGTTTTTTTGTCTTAATAACTGAAGAAATACTATGTTTTCTAATCTTTTACCATATTCTTGTATTGAGAATAAGTTCAAGAAACTTATATCATCTAAGTATATTTTAGGTATTGATAAGCCGCTCTTTTTTTCTGAATGTTCAAATTTTCTTAAAGCAAAAATAAAGAAGGAATCCTCAAAAATACTGAAATATGAGTATAGTGTGTTTTTACTTATTTTTATTCCTTGAGATTTTATAGTATTGTATAAGTTATTTATGCTTAATTCTTTTGAGACTGAATTTACTAAAGAATTCATAAGCCATTTTATTATTTTGGTATTTTTCAGATTATATCTTTCAACTATATCCTTATATATTACCAAGTCAAAGTAGTCTTTTACTATTTTCATCTTTTCATTTTCATCTTTTTCCAAAACAATTTCAGGATACCCTCCAAATGATAAATATTCTTCCAGATAATTAATTATTTTAGATTTTATTCCAGTATCTATTTTATTTTTATCGAAAATTAGTCCTTTAAATCTTAAGAACTCTCTAAAAGATAATGGCAATAAAAGATTGGTTATTGATCTTCCTCTTAATGATGTTGCTATTTCTTTGCTTAATAGTTTTGAGGATGAACCTGTTAAAAAAACATGGCAATTATACCTATCGTATATGTCTCTTACAGCTAGTTCCCATTTACTTATTACTTGAGGTTCATCTATAAATATGTAAATTTTCTTCTTTATAGTTTCTGGGAATATAGACCATTGAATTTCTATTATTTCATTTATTTCCTTGTAAGAAATATCGCTTAAAATAGGGCTTTCAAAATTAAGATATACTATTTGTTCTCTTTGAATTCCTGATTCTTCTAAGTTCTTTATTTTATTAAACAATAAATATGTTTTACCGACTCTTCTAGCCCCTATAACAGTTTGAATCTTAGTTGATTCTTTAATTGTCATATCTCTTTCTATTAGATCAAACTTCCTATTATTAAAGTCCAATAAATAACGCTTTATTCTTTCTTTGTCCATCATATCTTAATACATTAAGTTATATATAAAGTTTCCTCTTCTATAGGGAAAGAAATGCCTAAAGTTTCCCTTCTGGTAAGGAAATATATGTTACAGAGCAATGTAACAAAATCTGCAAAATGTTAAGTTTCAGTGTAACAAAACTTTTCCTTTTTGGTATTTATGGACTGTAAGTATCTAAAGCACTATATAAATGAAAGTTACATCCCATAGAACTTGCTGGCTTGTGTATCTAAAATTTGTTACAATGCATCAATTTGCAGATGGTAATGGGAGAATATTAGGATTAATGATAAAGAGATATTGAACCATATTGAAGATATTAATAATATTGTCAGGAATTGCTATAAACTGACCAAGAATTTTAATTATGAACAGTATAACAGGCTTATTAGGGATAATGAAGATTTGCTGAATAGTTTTGAAATTTTATTGGAAAAGAAAAAAGATTATGCGGTTTTAATATCCCTGTTGTTTTATTTCTCGCTGGCTGTAAATGACCTGGCTCTTGATTTTTAGGGGTATGGCAGATATTAAATAAAAATTCTAAAAAATCCAGAAAT
>CAYXPX010000016.1:0-15514 GCA_964467335.1 Candidatus Woesearchaeota archaeon
AAACATTTACGATTTTATTAAACAAGAAAATAGGAAAAACATTTAATTTTTTTAAATTTTTTCTTTGTACATTCCGAATAAATAGCCAAAATACTTAAAAATCAGGTGCCCAAAAAACCATAAAGCAAGCGCATAAAAAAACAGGCTCCATGATTTAAAATAAACCCACACAACAAAAACACCAAAGCCAATAATGCTGTTTGTCTGGTCTAAAAAAAATAAAGATTTTCCAGGCTTAAAATCAAACCTTCTTTTAACAAAACTTCCAATTAAATCCCCAAATAAGACGCCAAAGCCGGTCAAAAATCCAAAGGCAAGAAAATTCACAGAATCAAAATCAATCAAACTTAAATATCTGAAAAATTCAAAATTATAAAGAATGTACTGCAGAAAAACAACTGCAATAGAAGCCAAAATTCCAAAAAAAAATCCCCTGAATGTCTTGTGTTCTCCAAAAATCCTTTTGCCATAAATCTTAAAGCCAAAATCAGCAGGATAATCCAGGAAATTTATTCTTGAAGCAAAGACCGGTGCCATATTTGCAAGTGCTGCAGGTATAAGCAGATAAATAATCTGCAGGATATTCATGGTCTTTCCTTCCTTATCAGCATGTCAAGAAGCCTGAATGCCTTTTCATTGTCCCATTTCTTGACTTTCTCAAAGTTATATTTCTTCAAGTTCATTATAAATTCTACAACATGATTTTCATTAAGGTCAGTGTAAAATTCTCCGAAATTGTTTTCCTTTACATAAAGCGCGTTAAGTATCTGCTCAAAATGTTTTTTTATCGGTACAACCAGCAGTGGCTTTCCAAGGTGCAATGCCTCGCTTATCAGCGTAAATCCGCCGTTGCTTATCACAGCCTTTGAGTTTGTCAGGTCATTGACAAATTCCCTGCCATCATTGAACTTTTTAAAGATCAAATTCCCAACCCGCTGGTTCTTTTCAAAGCCGTATATAATAAATTTATAGTTTATTCTCTTGAGTATGTCAATGAGCTTTTCGTAGCTCTTTGTGGACTGGTAGACAAAAATATAATCCATTTTTTTCGGCTTTGCATTAATTATCTCATCCCTTAATACAGGATCTATCTGAAAAATCCCTGTTCTGTCCTCTATTTTGCATCCAGGAAAGCACATAACAAGGTCATACTTTGCCTTGAACATTATGCTTTTTATGATAAAAATTGCCTTGAGCCTGCTTAGTCTGTATTTCTTTGGGTAATCATATTTTCCATAAAGCAGATAAGACTGGTTGTTGACGCTTATCAGGGGAACTCCTGCATTATATGCCCAGTAGCTTGTAAATGTCTCCATATCTGAAATAACAATTTCAGGATTAAATTCCACTATTTTTTTTCTTACTTTGACCCATTTTTCATAAGTATTTTTTGAGGCCTTCTTTAGGTTTTTCACAAATGTTCTTAGGTTTAGTATGGCATTATTTCTGAAAATAATCTCAAGCCCTTCAATATTAAGGACATCCTTGTAATATTTTCTGTAATAATTATAAACGCCATAGCTGGTTACAACAATCACTTTGTGCTTTTGTTTTATTAGATATTCTATGAGGACCCTGCTCCTTATTGCATGCCCAAGCCCTATGCTTATTATCCCATATAAAATTCTGGCCATTATTGTCCCTTTTTGCATTTTAAATATTTGGTTAACTTTATAAATATTTGGAAAACCCAATCATGGATGGCAAAAGAAATGAAGTGTATTTCGTGCAGTAAAAGAATAACAAATATTATAGGCTCTGTAAAATTTAAGTGCCCAAAGTGTTCTAAATTTGAAATTATAAGGTGTGCGCACTGCAGGAAGATTGTTGCTAAATATAAGTGCCCGGAATGTAGTTTTGAGGGGCCGAACTAGCAATGGCAAAGATGTTTGTAACCCTGAAAATTATGCCAGATTCTCCTGAAATAAATTTAAATTCATTAAGAGATAAAATAAAAGGTACTGTTGAAAAATATGAGGGAGAGCTTTTGGATAAAGATGAAATTGTTCCTGTTGCTTTTGGGTTAAATGCATTGAAAGTTATTTTTTATATTGATGAGTCAAAAGGCTCTGAGGAAATTTCAGAAGCAGTAAATAAATTAAAAGGAATTTCAAGCTGTGAAGTTGTTGATATGAGAAGAGCGGTAGGTTAAAATGGAAACATTGTTTGTTTATCTCACTGTGTGGCTGGCCATGATTGCCCATTCTTTTTGGGAATCCTCTGTTGAGGGAAAAAACGCATGGGACAGGAAAAAATACGGCTGGAAATGGCAGATATTAAAAAATTTGTCATTGACAAGATATCATTTCTGGCTTTTTTTTATCTATCTTCCAATCTTGATTGTGCTGCTGCCGATGGTTGTTGCAGGATTCAGTCTTAAGTTGTTTGGCATTTTATTGTCTGCTTATCTGGCGGGTACAGTTATTGAGGATTTTTTTTGGTTTGTTGTAAACACAGAAATTAGTTTTAGCGAAGCATGGAATCCTAAATTTGCTTCTTATTATCCCTGGCTTGTGATTGGCAGGTTTAGAATTCCAGTGTTGTATTTAATTGGCATTGGTTTGTCAGTTCTTGTTTATTTAATATTCGTAAGATAATAATAGTAATAATAAAAAGTAAAAATAATTTCTCAGAAAATAAAAACCAAAAAATCTCCAAATATTATTGTGACTAAAAAACCAAGCAGAAATCCAGGAACAAAAGGAATTCCTTCATGAACTAAAACTTTTTTAATCCCATTATCCTTAAGTTTTGAGATATCCTCTTTTGTAAGGCCAATATTTCTGGAAGTACAAACAACATTGCCGTCAACAGCAATATCATTAACAAGCCAGTCGCCAACAACCAATTTGCCAACATCAACATTTTTATACATGCATGACTTTTCAACCACTTTCATAAGAGAAAGCAGTATGACTGCAATAAAAGCAATCAAAATTAAAATTGTTAAAAGTCTGGCAAAAAAATTATCTAAAAAAATCCATGAAAAAAACACCAAAACAACGCCAGCAGAACCGGCGATTTTAACTTCATTAAATTTATTTTTTCTAAATTCCACTAAAAATTTCTTCCTGTTTTTTATTCCAAGAAACAAAGCATAAAAAACACCGTAAAGAACACCCATAATAAAAATATTTATCAGAAGTCCTGCTAAAAAAGGGAGATTATATCCAAACAAGCTGTCCAGGCCATAATTTCCGAATAATGCTCCAAGGCCCATGAGAAGTTTGCAGTCTCCGCCGCCCCACTGCTTTGTATAATACATGATGTTTGAAAAAGCAAAGAATACAGCAAACCCAAGCAGGCCATATAAAATATAGCTCCCATCCTCAGTAAGTAAAGAATAAATGCCTCTTGTTCCTAAACCAGCTGCAATAAGCGAGTAATTAAGCCAGTCAGGAACCTCCCTTTTCTTAATGTCAGTTATAGTTGCAAAAATTAAGCCAATAAATCCCACAATAACCAAAAATATCCAAAATACCATAAATATAAGGCAAAAGCTAAATTTATAAGTTTTCTTAAAATATTATGAATGATGATTTCAATAATAGGTGCAGGACCGGCCGGAAGTTTCTTGGCATATCAGCTTGCCAAAAAAAACCATGAAGTAAAAATTTACGAAGAGCATAAAGAAATAGGAAATCCTGTTCAGTGCAGCGGGGTTGTAACGCCTGCATTAAAAGAATATCTAAAAATAAGGAAGGACATAATTGTAAACAGGATAAAAAAAGTGAGGTTTTATTCTCCAGATGGAAAATTCTTTGAAACAAAAATAAAGTCAGACTATGTTTTTAACAGGGCAAAACTCGACAAATATATCGCAGAACTTGCAGAAAAAGAGGGCGCAAAAATTATAAACAAAAGATTTTTGGATTTTGAAAAAGATAGCAGAAAACTAAAACTAAAATTTAACAGTTCTTTTGAAGAGACAGATATTCTGGTAGGCGCTGACGGTCCATATTCTCGGGTTGCAAAATCAGCAGACCTGTTCAAAGACAGAAAATATATAACAGGTACACAAGCAAGGGCAGGCATACCAGCTCATGAAAAAGAAAGGGTTGATATTTTTTTAGGTTATGGCGAATTTGGATGGTTGATTCCTGAAGATGAGTATACTGCAAGAATAGGCGTTGTAGCAGAAGAAAATCCGAAGCAGGATTTTGACAAGCTAATAAAATTAACAAATGCAAAAATAATAAATTTTCAAAGCGGAATGATTCCTTTGTACAATCCAAAAATCCAGACACAGAAAGACAATGTTTATCTTATTGGGGATGCTGCAGCAATGGTGAAGGCAGCAACACACGGCTCAATAGTCTATTCAGCAATAGCAGGAAAATGTCTCGCAGAAGCAATAGATAAAAATAAAGACTATCAAAAGCTCTGGAAGAAGGAAATAGGTCTTGATTTGTGGATAAACTTAAGGATAAGGAACACATTGTGTAAATTTTCAGATGCAGAATACAATAAGCTGGTGGATTATTTCTCCCAGGATAAGCTTAAAAGAATTCTTTCAGAGCATGTAAGGGATTTTCCAAGTAGATTTCTTTTGAAGATTTTATTGAAAGAACCAAGACTTTTAAGATATAGTTTGAAAGCATTGTAGCAAAGTACTAGTTTCCTTATAAAAAGGAAACATTTATATATTAGTTTCCTTATAAAAAGGAAACATGAAAGACATTATAAAAACAATAATAAAAGATTTTCATAATAGGGGAATCCCAAGATTTATAGAAAGGGAAATAAAAATTCCATTGAATCCTGGCAAAATAGTAAGTATAATAGGTGCAAGAAGAGCGGGCAAAACTTATGCAATGTATCAGGTAATGTCAAAAGTAAAAGACATAACTAATATAATATACATAAACTTTGAAGACGAGCGGTTAGAAATAAGTTTAAAGGATTTATACTTAATAATTGATTCTTATTTTGAAATTTATCCTGATAAAAAAGAGAAAGATTTATTCTTTTTTTTTGACGAAATACAGGAGATTAAAGGATGGGAGAAGTTTGTCAGAAGGGTATATGACTCAGTAAGCAAAAATATTTTTATAACTGGTTCATCTTCAAAATTACTGAGTAAAGAAATTTCAAGCAATTTAAGAGGGAGGACAGTTACATATGAAATATTTCCACTGTCTTTTCGCGAATACTTAAAATTTAAAGATTTGCAGATAGATTTGCATTCAACAAAAGGAAAGTCAAAAATAATGTATTATTTTAGCGAATATATAACAAAAGGAGGATTTCCAGAAACAATTAGTATGGATGAAGAGATATACAAGAAAACACTGACTAGCTACTTTGAACTTATGATTTACAAAGATATTGCAGAAAGATATCTAATTTCTAATTTTTTGCCATTAAAGATGTTTATTAAAAAGCTTATTTCAAATACTTCAAAGGAATTCTCCATCAACAAGATATTTAATGAATTTAAATCGCAGGGAATAAAAATAAGCAAAGATACAATATATAATTACTTAGATTATTGTGAAGATTCATATATAATACTGCCAATTAATAATTTCTCAGAATCTGCGACAAAGCAAATTATAAAGAAATCATATTCAATTGATACAGGCCTTAGTTCAATGGTATCTTTTTCTTTAAGCAAAGATAAAGGAAGGCTTTTTGAAAATTTGGTATTGCTGGAGCTGAAGAGAAAGTATGATGAAATTTATTATTATAAAGAAGAATATGAATGTGATTTTATTATAAAGGAAAGGGATAAAATAGTAAAAGCCATACAAGTATGTTATGAATTTAATGAGAATAATAAAGAAAGGGAGATAAAAGGTTTAAAAGAAGCAATGAATAAATTTAAGTTAAATCATGGCATTATACTAACAATTAATGAGGAAGAAGAATTAGAGGGCATAAAAATAATTCCTGTACAAAAATGGTTGCTAGAAAACTAATCTTTTAAATAAAGATTTTATTGAAAGAACCAAGACTTTTAAGATATAGTTTGAAAGCATTGTAACAAAATCTACAAAAACCTTTAAATATAGAAACCACCATTATTACTGTATGAAATTCTTTGGGAAGCATGGCCAGGGAGGGGCGGCAGTTGCAGCAGTCATAATTGTAATCGCATTGTTTATGGTGCTGTACATACTATTGATACCTCCTGAAGAAAGACAGCAGCTTCTTGATACAGAACAGGGAACATCGCAGAAAATCAGCAGTGCAGCGCCAGAAAAGATAGAGCTTCTTGCAGAGTCTCCTGGTTTGTTGACGCCGACTACAGAGTCAGCGATAATCCACAGCATTCCTTCTGTCAATATATTCATGAAAATCGAGCCAAAGATAACAAAATTATCAGACAAGCTCTTGGTTTCAAAAAGCATATTTTCAGCAGCATCCCCAAGATTGAGGTTCACAACGCCTGACCTTGACGAAACAAAAAAAGTAGCACTTTTTTTCTCTGTTGGCAAGGCTGACGGGGAATTAAGGATAAGGGTTAACGGCAATGCAGTTTTTTCTGATGAAATAAAGTCTGCAGGCGTTCAGATTATAGAAATAGCAGGCTCTTTTCTGAGAGAAAACAACGAACTGGAATTCAGCGTTTCTTCAGGATTCCTTGCACAAAACAAGTATGAATTAAGCGATATTGGAATAAAGCAGGAATTTGAAAGATCAAATGTTGAGGAAATAAGGACTTTTACAATGTCCTCTCAGGAAATTCAGTCATTGACAGGAGCAAGATTAAGTTATTTTCAGATATGCAACTCTCCAATGCAGAGTGAATTCACAGAACTTGATGTTTTATTGAATAACAGAAGAGTATTTTCCTCAGAGGTAAGGTGTATTACAACAGAAGAGCAGATAGAGCTTGATCCAAATCTTCTTGCTTCAGGGATGAATGAGCTCGTATTTAGGCTTGAAGAGGGGGACTTTTCATTCAATCAGGTAAAAGTTGCAACAGAAACAAGGGAAGTTGATAGGCCAACTTATTTCTTTACATTAAGCGGAAGGCAGTTTGATGAAATACAGTCTGGTGCAGAAACAATAAATCTTCAGCTGCTTCTTGAGCAGAGAGGATCAAAGCAGGCAAGATTTTTGATTAATAACAATGATCTTCTGATGCAGACAGACAGAAATATATTTGAAAGGGATTTAAAAGACTTTGTTGTGCAGGGAACAAACTTCATAAGAATTATACCTGTAAATTCTTTTAACGTTGTTGGCTTGAAAGTTATTTTAGAATAAAATCCGCAACGCTTTTATACACACTGAATCATATTTTATTGATTAAAGGGGAAAAATAAATGGCAGAGGCAGCAGCATCAGCAGCACAGGATATTTTTGGACCGTTTAAAAAATTATTTGGCATGCTTATTAATGGAACAGCTTTCTTGATAATATTAGCATTGATTATTGGAGTTATTTTTTTAGGCTACAATTATTTTATTCATTCAAGAGAAACAGGCCAGCTTGCTTCAACAGTAAAACATGCTGAAGTTGGTGCTGAAGAAACACTAAGGGGACCAAAAGCAGCAATTAGGTCCTTTTCTCCAGATCTGTATGAAATATTATACCCTGGTGAATTCAATCCGTATGCAATAGATTCTACAGTAGAAAGAACAGCAGGAAAAGAGATCGGGGTTAAGATTGTGGAGTTCAAGACAATATCAGATTTTTTCAGGCCGAACACGCCAGTAAGGCTTCTTGGAAGAATAAGGGCGCAGGGTCTTGAAAAAAATACGCAGATTGAGGCATACTGCTATCTGGAAGGTTACAACGAAAAATATCACAGCGGAGAACCTGTAGAGGCAGTGTTGACTGGATTTGGTGCTGCAGGAAACAGGGCAATGATTCCAAAAGATCAGCCTGCTGAATTTCAGGCCCAGTGTAATTTTCCAAGCGGTATAGCAGCAGACAAGCAAATAGTTGCAAAAGAGGCAAAACTTATTGTTGTCTATGACTTTGAAACAAAAGCATACCAGCGTCTCTGGTTTATGGAAAGAGGTGCGCTGGCAGTTTTGCAGGACCAGGGAGCAGATCCATTTAATTTGTACAGCCTGTCAGATCCGCAGTTAGACAGTAATAGAAAAACAAGGTCAGTAACAACGCCGGGTCCGATTAACCTTGGCCTTGCTGTTGATTTTTCGCAGCCTCTTACAGATTTAACTCCATACCTGCTGATGGTCCAGATTTCAAGGTCATTTGATGTAGGCAATCTTCAAAAATTAAATGATTTAAGAATTTTAGTGCCTGCAGTTGAAGACCTGAACATTGAACTGGCAGGAGAAACAGATATTGCAGGCAATGTACAGTGTGATTTTGAATATTCAGGTCCATCAGAAGTTCCAGGCTATAAAGAATACAGGCTTGCACAGCACAAGATAGAGGAAACAAACAAGGAATGTGATAAGGCAACATTAAGAGAGCTTGCAATATCAGAAAAAGACTGCATAGAATATTTTAAGGAACCATTATATCTGTGCAATTTTGTGCTGGATTCAGTTCCGCAGATATTATCGTCAGATACGATAAGGGCAGCTACAGAATATACATACAAACTTGAAAGAAAATCTGTAGTAAACATCAGGGCCCTTCCAGGCGAAGTTGGTCTGGTTGCATGAAGGGAAAATCTTATATAATAAATAACCCAATAAATTAAACAATGAAAAAAGTAACAATCTTTCTTTTAATTTTGATATTTACACTCTCAGCATGCACAGCAATATCAGAAGGTGGCAGTTTTAGAAGTTTTTTCAGCGGAAGGGGCGAATCTGTAGGTGGCAGAGGCGTAATATTAAAATTCATCGATGCTCCTGATGAAGGGTATGCAATGACAGAGAGGGATGTATTTCAGCTCGGCATACAAATAGAAAACAATGTGCCTGGAGAAAGAGGCATCTCAGGAGAGATATGTATGAGGGACACTCTTACATCAACATACAGCGGAATTCCTGAAAATGAATGCCTTCCTGTAGAGCTTCCGCCTGCCACAGACATCGAAGGAAGAATTACTCCATCGATAGACTTATTTCAATTTGGCCCATATCAATATCAAAATCTTGAAGAAGCATATTCCCAGCCGACAACAATATTTGCAGATTTTAAGTATGAGGTTGAGGCCCTGTCATTTTCCTCAGTCTGTCTTAAAAGGCTTGGAGCAGAATCTCCTGACATTCCGCAGAATTGCGGGAAAAAACAGGACTTAAGGGTGCAGCAGACAGACCTCCCTGTTAAAATATCAAGGCTCACAACAAGAGCATCGCTTTCAGAAACAAGTTCAATATTGTCAATCGAAGTCCTGTTATCAAAGACAAGAGAGGGGCAGTTAGTCTCATCAGGAGATATTCTTGGTCAGCAGGCAGCAGTAGGCTCTGCTCTTGTAGATTTCGAAGTTTTAGTTAACAGACAGCCTGTCCAGTGCAGTCTTGCAGGAAGTCAAAGGATAGAATTCAGGCAGAATGAAAACGAAAAATTAGTAAGGTGTACTATCACTCTTCCTGTAGAAGGCGACCATTTTGATGCACCGATAAGAATAAAAATGGGTTATGGCTTTATCCAGACAGTAAGGGGCCCGACAATAAGCCTCAGAAAGGAGGAATTATCATAATTATGAAAAAAAAATTGTTTATTGTTCTAATATTGTTATTATCATTATTGATTCTGTCAGCATGCAATGGAGGAAAAAAGAAAGCAGTTGGAACAGGTTTTATTGGTGGTACAGAGGGTATTGCTGCTGAGTTGGCAGTAGAATCAACTTCAGGAGGCAACAGAGTATTTGATGCAGGAGTAGATCCGTTTAGGGTGTTGGTGACTCTTGAAAACAGGGGCGAGCATGATGTTGTTGAAGGCAATGCTTTTGTGACTTTAAGTGGAATAAGCTTTGAGGCATTTTCAATAAGAAACCCAACACAAAGGATAGAGATTCCTCTATTGGGTTTAAGAAGGGAAGGAACAGGTGTGACAGATCCATTGCAGACAGTTGTATTATACGATGCAAATTATAAGCCTGATGCAGAGGCAGACAGGCCTGTTGATTTGGTTGCAAATTATTGTTATGAATACCAGACAATATCAAGAGTCGCAGATTTATGCCTGAAAAAAAGAGTTACAGGACCATCGCCTGAATCTATTTGTGAGATAGATGGCGAGAAAATTGCAGAAAATTCAGGCTCTCCGTTCAAGGTTACAAAAGTTATAGAAAGGCCTGCAGGAGAACAAAAGGTTAACGTCTTTTTGGTGGCTGAAAATGTAGGCAAAGGCGCAATATACAGTCCGGACTTCCTGCCAGAGGGCGAGTGTGTTTCAGATGAGGAAAAGAAAAACAAGATTCATGTTAAGGTTACTCTTTCAGACTTTGAACAGCAGAGCGCATCAGCAATTGTATGCGGCGGTCTTGAAAGCAATGAGGGAGAAATTAATGTTATAAATAATAAAGTTCAGCTCTCCTGCCAGATTGATACATCCTTCCTGACGCAGGAAACAGCATTTTTAACTCCGCTGAAGGCAACATTTAGTTATGTTTACAAAGACAGCGTTTCAACAACACTTACAGTAAAAAGTTCTATTTAACGTAGCCCATAACCAAAAGATTTAAATAAACGTAGCCCATAACCAAAAGATGGTATATTTAGAGAAAGTAAAAATTAAGGGAAGGGAATATTATAAGCTGGTTCATGCAGAAAGAAAAAATTCTAAGGTCACCCATAGATCTATGTATTTAGGGAAGATTTTGCCACCAAATAAAAGGTTAGAACAGTTAAAAAGAGAATTTCTAAGAGAAATACTGGAGGGAAGATACAAATACCTGACTCAAAACGAGATAGAAAAAATAGAAAGTAAGAAAGAGATTTATAATAAAAAAATTAAAAAAATAACTAAAACAGAAAGAGAAAAAAAGCTGAAGGAGTTTATTATAAGATTTACTTATGATAGCAATAAGTTGGCTGGAGTTAAAGCCAGCCTGAGACAAACATATTTAATATTAAGGGAAGGAATAATTCCGGAAAACATAAAGGATACTAAGACTATAAAAGAAATAGAGAATCATGAAAGGGGGTTTATAGCAATAACAAAATACAAGGGATCTTTAGATATCGGGTTTATTAAAAAATTGCATAAAATATTGCTTAGTGGAGTCGATGACTTAATAGCAGGAAAATTAAGGAGCGAATTAAAAAGAGATGTAAAATTAGCAGGAACAACACACATGCCGCCAAAATGGCATCAATTAAACAGAGAATTAAACAATTTTTTTAAATGGTATAAATCCGAGTGTAGAAGATTATATGTATTAGAATTGGCAGCTTTGATTCACCTAAAATTAATAACAATACAGCCTTTTGTTGATGGAAACAGCAGGCTTTCTAGACTGTTAATGAATTGGGTCTTTTGGAAGAGAGGTTATCCAATGGTGGACATACCAATAGAAGATTTAGAGAATTATTACGATGCACTTGATAAATATCAAATAGAAAAAAAAGAGAAACCATTTGTTAATTATATAAAAAAAAGATATTTGGAAGAGGAGGATTAGCCTTTTTATTATTAAATTTAAGAGCAACATTCAGTTATGTTTACAAAGACAGCGTTTCAACAACGCTTACAGTAAAAAGTTCTATTTAATTCCCCTTTCAAGAACATAAACCTGCCTCAGCAGTTTATTTTTGCTGTGTCCGTATGTTATTGGTTCATAAACAATAGAAAATCCGCAGCTTTCAGCAGTGTTTCTGAAATTAATAAAGATTTTTTTGTTTTCTCTTGTCCTGAATATTGGAATTAAAATTGCAGTCCTTCCGCCTTTTTTTACAAGCAGGGATAGGTTCTTGAGCACATCAGAGTAAAGCATGCTTAATTCAGCAGCCGTAGTTTTCGCCTCTGGAATATTCGGAAGTTTTCTTATAAAAGGCCCCATATAAGGCTCTGTAACAGCAGCATCAGCTATTTTTTCTTTTAATTTTTCAGCAAGATTTCTGGCATCGGCTTTAATAATCCTGAAATTTCCAGCAGCTCTGTACTTTATTTTAATCCATTCTAGGTTTTTTTTGGCCTCATTTACAGAATTTTGGTCATTATCAGCGCCAATTGTATTTGCTCCCTGCAGCATTGCCTCCTGCATTATCGTGCCTGAACCTGCAAATGGGTCAAGCAGAGTTTCTCCTTTTTTTATTTTTGACAAATTAATCAAAATTTTTGCAAGCCTTATTGAAATGACTTTTGCATAGTCCACAGAAGGCCTTCCAATGTCCCTTGCCTTTAATTCAAGGGGATTTGTAATTGCAATCGCCTTTCCAATATAATTTTTATAAATAACAAAGTTCAGTCCTTTTATTGTTATGTCTTTCCTTGCAAGTTTTGACGGCTCGGCTGTTTTTTTATACAATGCCTTTACATTCATTCTTTTGAAATAATCCTTGGTAAAATCCTCAACAAGGGAGAGCAGGTTGGTATTGTAATGGTCAATGTAATACTCTATCTTGTTTTCATTGCCTGAATACAGGTCGCAGTTTTCAAGATTATTTTCAATGTTATACGGATCATGTGTATTGGAGATTACTTTCGCTATTTTTATTGTTCCACCAAGTTTTTCAATTATTTTAGGGTTAATATTTTCGCATTCAACAGCAGCCACATTTTTGCTGTTATCTAATATCCTGAATTTAGCTGGTTCGTTTTCCAGAACACATTCTATCTCAATCCTGGCAAGTTCAGGATCTCTCCCAAGAACAAATAAGTATATCATAAAAGCCAAAATTGGGTACATCTTAAATACCTTTCTAAATTTTAAGTAATTTCCAGAAAATCTGCAGGTTTTTCCAGTTAATATTGGTAAAGGCTTTTTAATTTAAAAATCAGCTGTCTGTTATGATAATATTAAAGATTTTGCTGCATGGAAATCCAAACTGGTACCTTCCAATAGAGGGCACGACAAAAGTAAATCCATTGACACTGAAATTATATGCCGATCAGCTTAAGGCCCACCTTTACAATGCTGCAGAAATTATAAAGAAATTGCAGGAAAAAGAATGGTATCTTCTTAAAACATACGGCACAATGTACTATCTGGAATACTGCAAGTTTGGAATAACAGGCGAAGAGGCAAAAATAGAAATTTCTGAAATTGGATTGAAAAATCACATAGTAGAGGAATTTGACATTGAAAGCATGCATTGAATTTTTGGTTATTTTAATGCTTCTTGTGCCTGCATCCTATGCATGGAAGGCAGAAACGCATAAAAACATTATAGAATATGTTTATTTAAACCTGCCTGAAGATACTCAGTCAAAACTGGACCTTGGGAAATTAAAGAGCGGGGCAGTAATGCCTGACAGAGATTTCAGGGATTTCAGAAATCACCACTATCCAAATTCTCTGAAAGAGGCGGAAAAATGGCTTAACAACGATACAGATATTAGCATTAACATAGGTATAGCCTCCCATTACATAACTGATGCATTCTCAGCGCCGCATAACATCGCAGGAGAAAAATACTCAGACCACAATTATTTTGAGCAGCAGGTAGAATATTATTATCCGGGCTCAGATTGTATGGATTATGGATTTAATCTAAAAGACATGCACATTGCAGTAAAAAACAAAAAAGACTGGAATTCATGGTTAAACACAAAAGACAGGGCAGTGCCTGAAAAAGAAGTTGAAGAAGCCACAAAATTTTTATTTTCTGTGGTTTTAAAAAAATTAAATGCAACATGTAGCGGGATTTCAACTGGAGTTGCAGAAACTAAATATATTACAAAAAGAAAATTAGCTTTTATTATAACAGTTATTCTTGGCGGTTTATATTTTCTTAAGCGTTAACTGCCCCTGCATCTTGCTTTCAGCAAAAAGCATTGCTTTTTTTCCAATATTGCCGTTAACAAGCATTATGACAGGCACCTTGTTTAGCTGCCCTTCGCTGTAAGCCATTGAAATGTCAGCCTCTGTTATTGATGGCTTGCTTTTCGCCTTTACAAGATATTTTAGATTTCCAAAAGGCGAACCTATATTCACAATAAAATTAATCTCCCTGTTCTTTTTTACAATTTCCTCCTTCAAAATATTAATATCATTGTTTTTCAAAAACTTAACTGCATTTTCATAGAAGCCTGTGTCAGATTTTCTGCTTTTCCTTATTTTCTGCTTCTCAGCCTTTTCTAAAATCATTTTTTCTGGCTTTTCTGTTTCAGTTAAAGTTTGCTGTTCAATTGAAGAAATTTCTTTTTCAGGAGAAAATAATTTTTCAGCAGGTGCAAGGGGTTCGCTTATCTTTGGAATATTTTCTTTTGTCCGGCTTACAAGTTCTTCCACAATATGCTCTTTGTTTAAGGTTTCATTGAGAATATGTGAGATTGCATTCTTTGCCTCTTCATCATTAACAAGATTATGTTTCCAGAAAACATCTGTGTCTCCATTATACTTTACATTTAGTGAAGAGGCGAAATCAGGCAGCTGTTTTACAGCAATCCTCTGCCATGGTGCCAGTTCTCTTTCCATAAGGATTTTCTTTTCTTTTATCAGGCTGTATACTTCCTTTTCCCGTCCAGACAATGCAGTGCTTAATCTTGCATCAACCTGCACTTCTTGCCCTGTTAAATAATACAAAGGGCTCCCGCCTATTGATGCATGCGTCATTTTAATATGTTTTGTGGAAACGAGTTCTGAAAGCATTGCAGAAGCAAAAAGTATGTTTGTGTTAAGGTATTTTGAAAGCTGCACAGGCAGTATCGGGCCGTTATTTTTTATAAAACCAATTATCTTATCTCTTTGGTCTGTCATAAGTCTTAGAAAATATGGCAGGAGTTATAAACGTTTTGTAGATTTAAAAATATAGTTTGATGTATAACCTTTGCACAATAAAAAGATTATGAAGACTAGGGCCTAAGCCATCTCAATTCTAAATAAGTTACATCTGATTCTGCATCAACAATTGCTAGTAACAGTCTTTTTCTTGTGGAATGTGCTACCCTGTTTTTTGCAGCCATTTCAAACCAGGTAAAACCGCTTGATTCATACACTGGAAACACAACCCATCTTGCATGGTCTTCCCCGGGCTTCACACCCCTGTCATAAACCCTGAAATCAGCCCCGAATTTTAATGCAGTCTTTACAACATATCCCCTTCTTCTCAAATCCTTGAAAACAACATACCTTACCCAGAAATTAGGCTCAATTTTGCTTGCCCTTTTGACAAAGTCATCAAACTCAACTTTTTTCTCCTTATTATCATATACCTCAAACTTCCCTCTCTCCACTAAATACAGTGCTTCAATAAGCGCATACTGAAATTTTTTGTTGTCTATGGGCTCTCCATATCTTGTCTTATCATAAATCTCTCTTGTCAGGTCGTTGCTCTCTGCATTAACAACCTCTCCCATCAAATTAACTTTGGAAGTTTCCTTTGTTTTGGGTAAGTCATCAACATGATCCCCCAGATTTCCATCATTCTCAGTATTTTCTGTTTCATTGTGTTTTTCTTTCTTTGGCATAAACAGCTCAAAAGCCAATTACTTTAAAAAGGTTTTTATACCTATATTCTAGAGGATATAA
>CAYXPX010000017.1:0-11482 GCA_964467335.1 Candidatus Woesearchaeota archaeon
TTCCTGCACATCCAGAGGCTCCTCCCTTATTGTTTTGCTTAAACTCTCCCTGAAAAAGAATATCAGAAAAAGTAATGCAACCATCACTACCCCGACAATGACAAAAATTCCGACCTGTCCTCTCTTTTTCATATTTTAAGTATAAACATCAGTCTGTCTGAAGTTATCAAATCTGTCAGTGCATCTCACCCTATAAAAATTATTCGTTATCATGGCTTTGTGTTCAATTCCGTCGCTTGAAGTTAACTGCTCTGCATCAGCAAAGTTTGTGCTTGCCTCATTAACATAACTGCATGTAGTAAATTCATTTGTTTTTATATTTAGTTCATCCCCATATCTGTAAACTTTAATAATTTTAGGAGGGATATTATCTCTCTCAAGATTTACAGTAACTTCATCTTCAGCAACATTGCCTGCAACATCCTCGCATCTGAACCTTAAATTATATTCTCCAGTATTCCTGCTGATTTCTCTTTCAATATGTGTCGCTGCAAAACTAGGCCCCAGTCTTGTTCCTCCAGGCTCATCAAAAGCATCAAAATCATATTCAGCAAGTGCCCACCTGCATGCAGCATTTCCGTTCTGCGCTCCGCCAGCAGTCTCAACAACAACGTCAAAAGAATTGTCAAAAATAGTTCCGCATTCCTCTCCAAGAATATGCAGACATTTAATGCTTGATATATTTAAAGCGCTTGTGCCAGTAACAAGATATCCCTCTTCAGGCCAGGGATTGCTGCTTCTCCCTCCCTCTCTCAAACAATTTAGATAATTATTTACCTCGCTAATCCTGTTGTTTATCCTGCGATTGCACTGTTCCTGCGTTCCAGAACATTCAAGATATCCTTCAACCTGCTCTTGACTAACGCCTCCAAGAAGTTCATCACATTCCTGCACTCTGCCAGCGCAGCTGAACCAAAATCTGTTTTCACCCTCAGCAATATCCGCTAAAACAGCTTCGCATAATCTCTCTCCTGTAAGTCCGGCAGTTGTACATCCAAAAGCAGTATTTAATTCTATGTTCCTGACATCATCTCCAGCTGTTGTTTCAGCCATCTCATCAAAACCAACATTAGTCCTGCTCCACCTGCACTGAACAACATCGCCTGCAACAGTAAGCCTTGCTCTTTTCGTGCTCTCATCATGTTTCACATAAGCCTCCCCGCTTGCAGGGCTTATAGATCTTATAATGGGTGAAACATAGCCTGCACGTCCGACATTAAATTCAACAGTTGCATGCGGCTGCACAGTGTTTTCACCATCTCTGCTTGTGCATCTCATATAATACTTGTAATTGCTGTCCCTTGAACCGTGATTTACTATCTTAAAAATATGGTCGATAGAAACAGAACCAGAATCAGGAAATGGCAATACGCTCGCTGAATTCATCCCTGAATTATCCGCAAATTCGCATGTTGTAGGAACTTCAATGCTTGGATCATTTGTATCAACAGTCCTGAATCTAATTTCTATTGGAGCCAAAGGTTCTAATTTCCCGCTTATTAAAACATGCCGCTCATTTTGTATTGATGCGCTGTTATCATTGCATCCTGCAGGATCAAACAGATTGCATGTAAAAGACACAGGTGCGTCCAAAACAATCTTTGGAATTCTTGCAATTTCAGGCTCGATAGGAACGCATTCTGGTGCTCCCCCTCCTTCCTCAGATATTCCCTCAACAAACTGGCAGTTGCCAAGACTCTCGCACAAATATCTCGTGCACTTGTAGGCAGACTTATCGTCAATAGTTTTTAAATTATTCGCAGGCAGCAGCCCCCTCATGCCGTCCCTGTCTTCATCCCATGTTGCGCTGCATCTCCAGCATTCATCTGTTGTTGATGGAGGCTGCCATGCATTGCACTGTACAACAGAAGGCGGCTGTTGATAAATTCCCTGACCGCCGCTGCATCCTGCAAGAAAAATTAAAAAAAGCAGCAGAAATAAATATTTATTTTTCATAAATCTTCTTCTCAAAGAAAGTGGAAAAATTAAAATTAAAGCCAGATAATTTTCAGGTCTTAAAGGAGTGCCGCCAGATACTGCCTGAAAATCTCCGAGGCTTATCGCAGGATAAATCTCTTCAGGAGAGGTGCATGCCTCCCACGCATCTTCACTCGCAATTGGGGCAAGGCACATGTGTGACATTGCAAATCCTCCAGTTGTATACCTTCCTGCAATATTAGGTGCAATGCCGCAGTCGCCCAGCGACCTGCAGAATCTGTTTATATCATCAATCACAAAAGATTCTGAAGCACGGTAGTTAAAATTTTCAAAAACATGTTCCCTGCATTCCTCAGTGCTGTCGCATTCCCCAAACTGGCCGAACCTTACAAAAGGAAAATTAAAATAATTATTAAATCCAATATAAGACTCTGTTCTTCCCTCTTCATCTACAACATTTCCAAGTTCTGAAAGTTGCCCGCAAAGATCAGTCCTGCTTGGAGGCACAATAGGTACGCATATCCCGCTGCTATCAAAATTAAAACTATACTCTCCGGCCTCAATTGAACCGCGCTCATTGTCTCTGCCGCAGCATCTGTCGCTTCCGCACCACCTTCCGGTTCCTAACCAGCACATATGTGCGCTGTACTCAGCACGAAGATTATATGTTCCTGAAACTTCAGGCAGATCAAGAAGTCTAACAAGGCAGAATATGTTCTCCTCATCGCATGCATTTACAGCAAGGTTGCTTTCCCCAATCACCTCTCCGTCTAAAATATTCCCACTTCTTTCAATAACATTTCCTTCTGCATCATAATATACAAAAGATACAGAATCAACATATAAGTCATGCAAGCCAACAAAGTTATTGATCTGTCCGTCAAGAAGGTCCTGAAGATCAGCATAAACTTCCCTATCTAAAAATAAGTCTAAATCTCTAGGATTTTCTGTTAAGTCATACCTTGGAACATAAGAGCATGCATTCCCCTGCTGCACCCTTGCCCTGCAGCAGTCCTCAGTATTTTCCACAGTATTGCACACAAGACATCTGTCAGGCTGAGTATTATCAAGCCATTTTGCCTGGCTCATTTTATATCCACTGCCAGCATCAACTATCTCTTCAACACAAATCTTGTTTCTTCCCTCGCTCTCGCTTGGAATAACTTTCTCCTCTCCAAAATCACATCTATGCATATAATGCTGCGTTCCAGGCAGATCAAGAGCAGGCCCGACTTTCGCCTGCTGATACTCGCACCAGCTTTCCCCGTTAAATCTAAAATTTCTTGAAGAACCCCCCAAGCTGAATGAATTATCATTGTCTAAAACATTATCATGGTTTTCATCAGTATAAGGATTGTCCCATACAGAATTACATACAGCTGATCCGCATTCCCATCTGCCGTCATTGAGAACAGGCATTTCTCTAAAATTATCACATTCTCTGTAAATCTCTTCAGGATTTCCGCAGCTGTCCAGATTATACAAGTCATACTGCATTTCTAATTCAGAAGGCCCTGGACCTATGCTTGAATGAGATTCACATACAGGATTACACTGTTCTTGAAGAACACTGCAGTAAAAAGGCTGAAAACTTCCCTCGTCGCAGCTGCTCTCAAATCCATAGCTGCAGCTCTGGTCAGCATTGACACAGCATCCTTTTCGGTCATTAGCAGGCTCGTTCTGCTGTTGGCATTGCACCTCGTCATAATCAAAAAACGTTTCACCCTCTAAATTACTGCATTCATTTTCAGGCATAAAACTATAAGAACTAAAACCACCTACGCTCACCCTGCAGCAAACATCCTGAAATCCTCCAAGCTCACTGCACTCCCTATTAACATGGGGCTCACCGCCAATGCTCAGGCACCTGTCCTCAGAAACTCCCTCATCGCATATATTTTCCTCAAACAATATGCATGCGCCTCTTGAAGTGCATTCATCATGGCTAGAACACTCTTCAGGCAAAAATGTTCCGCAGTTTGAAAGAGGCTGCCCGTCAGGACTATTAACGCAGGGAGTTCCGTCATTTGTAACAATGCAGCATCCCCCGTCGCTGTAAACAGCACCAAAAACTAGCAAAAACATGCCGGCAAAAATTAAGTATATTTTTTTGTATTTCATGATTCAGCAGCAAAATAAAATATTCTTTGGTCTCCATATCTCGATTTTATCATGTAAACGCTTCCCTCGCTGTACAAAGTCCTGTCAATCTCAAAATAAATATTCCTCATTCCAAGCGAAACAATATTAATATCTCCGCCTTTTGCATGAGAATTTACTATTTCGCCTGCAATGCCTGCAATCTGCCAGAAGTTTGTATTCGCAGCAGCAGAAAATTTCTCCTCTGTCTGCTCATCGTTTTCCTTAACAAGAGTTATAGGATAATTTATAGTAATTAGTAGTCTCGCATCATCAAAAATAAATCTATCTTTATCAAGCAAAAATTCTCCCCTGTTTATGCTGTAGTCCTGATCTTCAAAGAAGATTAACTTTTCGTCAGCACACTCCTTAATCTGCTGCTCAAGAACAGGAAGCATCTGCTCAACAACTTCTCTTTTTGTGAACATAAAATTATAGCAGCTTTCATCCTCTTCTACTTCATAGCACAGCACATTAACTCTCTTTCCATAATAATTGGCATATCGTTCTGGATTCAGATTTCCACCGCCATCATAAAGCCCGTCAAGAAGCTCATTCGCAACATCTCCAGCACATTCCTCAATCTCTCTTTTTACATCTCCAAGCTGCGACTGCAGATATTCCTCAGTGCCTCTTACTTCCCTAGCTTTTTCCTCAACAGACCTGAAAAGAAGAAAAACAAATATTATTGCTGCAACAGCCACAATTCCTATAATAACAAAAACGCTTACCTGTCCTCTTTTTCGCATAAGTTAATTCATCTTTAAGATTATTTAAGCCTTTTTATACAGCAGATAAAACGCAATGGCTTGCAGAAATACTATCAAAAAAATCAGAAACATCTTAAGAAAAAAAGGAAAGCTGAAATCAGTGAAATAAAGAAATCCTCCGTAAAATATTCCTAAGAAATCATAAAACAAAAACAAAAAAACAAGCGGAACAAAAGAAAAAAATTTCTGTTTTTTTAAATGCCTGAAAAATAATACTGACTGAAAACCCACAAAGCCGTGCGCAAAAATATTCCAAAAATGATACAAAGAAAAGCCGTAGACAAAAAGCATAAACAATGGATAAAACAGCAAAGATCCAAGACCGTAGACAAAGCTGAAAAGAAAAATCAGGCCGCCAAAAAACATGGGAAATTCTCTTCTGTTATACATATAGAAAGTTCCAAAAAAAGCAAGAAGATAAAGCCACACGCTTACCATAAAAAAAGGAATCAAAAGATAACCATAATCAAGGTGCCTTTTAATGTCTGGAATATATGTATAAAAAGCAGCCACAATGCCGATGAAATTAAGAACAATCAAAATCTTCAGGAAGTTTCTGTTATAAAAGTTAATTTTCACAAAAGAATGCAGAACTCAAAATTTAAATTGTTTTCCTAATACGCCGGCAGCCACTAAAAATCTCTTAAAAAGAATCAGACCACAACTCATATAATTTATATTTTATTTTGTTTTTTTTAAGAAAATCAAGTATTGGCCTGCGTCTAATCATAGGGATAAGCAATATCGCTTTGCCGATTTTAATACCTCCTTCCTCACTAATAATCCCTCTTTGATTATAGGTTTTATTGCCAATCTTTTGTGTGTACCCATAAAGCCTTCTCCATAAATGCATTTGCTTGGAAATTTTTTTTGTACCAAGATCTATAATGCGGATTAACAAATAGGGGTTTGCATGTTCAGGCAGCTCAGTATACTTGCCATACAGCATAATTCCTGAACTTATAACTTCTCTTCGTAATCTCCATTTAGCCAAATTTCCAATCTTAAGTGAAATTTCATTATCAATGCCATTTAATCTCCACATATCCCATACACGCGATGAATAAAACAAAGAAAGAGATTTTTCAATTTCCTTTTTCACAGAATCCGGAGCATCAACAAAAATATCAATATCACTCTCAGAAGTATAATCTCCTCTTGCAACAGAACCAAATAAAATTATTTTATTAATTTTTTTACAGAATGGGTTATTTAACAAAAAGGAAGCAAAACTAAGGGCATAACTAATAAGAATATACTGATTTACCATTGCAGCATACCTCTCAATTTTTCTTCAAGTTCTCTAAAAAGGGCAAGTGCCTGCTCCAGATTGTCTATAGATTTTGGGGAGCCATAAGATAGCTGCTCGCAAAGTTTCTCTAGTTCAACCATCTTGCTGACTATTTCTTTCTTATTCTGAAAATCTGGTAAGCGCAGCATTATTTTCTCAGACTTAAACCATGAATGATTTAACTGAAAACCAGACTCTACTATGCGCTCTTTTAATAAGTAAGCAGAAAGAAGTTCACAAACAGCCTTAGAAGCATTATCCCCTATAATTCGCTGCGAATTTTCAATACCTCTAACTTCAATACCCCATTTAAAAATTGTTTCCTTCCTTTCATCAAAAGCCTGTTTATGATACTCTAGTTTCATACAAAGCATGATGGTAGTAACTATATAAATTTTTTGTTAGTTCATAACATATGCTAGTTTATAACATAATATTATGTTAGTTACTGCATAAAACAAGTATAAAAGAATGCAGAACTCAAAATTTAAATTGTTTTCCTAACAGCACTTCCAGAAGTTTTAGTCTGTAGGAGTTCTCGGTGCAAGCACAAACTGAAGTGCAAGCCTGTCAATTACCTTGTATTCAAACCTTAGGGGATAATCCTGCCCGAATTCAACAGCAACTGTATTCGCAAGCTTGCTCCCCTTCATTATTTTCTTCAGATATTCAACAGAATACTTCGCATTTACAGCGCCGTCGCTTAGCATTATGCTTGTCTCCTCGCCAGATCCAACCTCAACGCTTCCGCTGCTGACATTGCCCTCGCTGTTTATCACAAATTTATCGTTTGCAGCATTAAAAGTAAGGCTGTCAGAAATAACATCCATATCCTCAATTGCATCGTTGAAAATAAGGGAATTTGTCTCGATCTTTGTTGTAAATTTAAGGTTGGGAATCTTCTGCTCTCTCTCTTCAATGTCAAGAAGCCCGAGTTCAAATTTCTTGCTTGAGTTTCCTCTCAAAGTAACAGCAAGCCTGTTTTTATCGCCGTCAATTTCAAGGCTTAATACGTCAGTAGGCTTGGCTCTCTTTAATATCTGCGTCAAATTCAGCAGATTAATCCCGATAACCTTCCCCTCAACAACATTATACTCAGAAAATGCGCTGCTAAGCAGCTTAAACATGACCATTGCAACATTTGCAGGATCCATTGCAACAATCTCTATCCTGTCCCTGTAAAACCTCATGTTTACCTCGTTCACCAGTTCAGAAATTATCAGCATGCTGTCCCTGAAATATCTCGGTTCAGTTAATGTCAGTTTCATCACAGGATTAAACACAAAAAAAACTATTTAAGCATTTAGCTGTTCTAATTTATATAAAGTAAAATAATTACTAAGCACTGCCGGCCCATTCAGGCAGAAACTGTGCAACAATTGGCCAGTATAAAGGCCCAAGTATGACTAAGACAGAGACAATTGTAGTATGCGTCCAGTGCTCAGCCATTCCGCCTGTCATGCTTCCTCTTAATCCCCCTTTGATTACAGCAGACGTTGCATGCATTTTAATATTTAGGATTAGTCCGATTATAGCCCTGACAATCCATGGATTGGTTATAAAAGGCCAGTCCTTATTTACTAAACCAGTAATATTAAGAAAATATTCTGTATTAAACACAAAAAACAAGGCAACAAACATAAATATGACAGAATGCAGTCCATGCCCAAACCAGTGGCTTCCCCTGAAGTTTTCATCCCTGTGTATTAATATAAGTTCATACAATCCGAGCACAATCCCAAGAACAATAATCGGCGTAAAACTAGACAAAGTGTCAATTCCTGATATCACCTCTGCAACCATAAACCATTAATAATTAACAAATATATAAAGTTTTAGTATTCCCTGTGAACGGCCCCGCATTTGGTGCATTTGTAAAATCTTGTTTCTGGTTCATCAGCGCTTCTTGTCTGCAGCAGCCAAAAATAAGCTTTTGTATTCTTGCAGCTTCCGCAGTCATAGTCAGTTATTGGAAGTGTTTCAATTTTTTTTTCAACAACAGCAACATCTACTTTTTTCTTTTTCGCATCCTTTAATTTTCCATCTTTCTCAGAATGTCCGCAGTTACAAACCATCTTGCCGTCTCTGGGCATAAGCAGATTCCCGCATTTTTCGCAAAACATGCAAAAAGAAAAAAGTAAAAGCTTAAAAAATTATGCAATCGCAAAAATCCAATTAAAGAGGATAATGTATTGCATTAAGGCGATTCTTTAAGAAAATATTTACAAAACAAAACATTTAAATATATTATCATCTATTTATTTGTTATGGGAACAATCACAATAAACATTGATGATAGCATAGAAGCTGATTTTAGAAAAAAGGTTTATAGTATTTATGGAAGAAAAAAGGGAGTCCTCGGCAGGGCAGTCACTGAAGCAATAATCGAATGGGATAAGAAAAAAAAATATCTTGATAATTGTATGAAACTTCTGGAAAGCGGGGTAAATCTTGGCAGGTTAAAATATAAAAATAGGGGAGAACTTCATGATAGGAATTGACACAAACATATTGGTTTACGCATTTGACACTGCTTATCCGGAAAAAAGGAAATCATGTAAAAGTATAATAGAGGATATATTTGGAGGAAAACAAAAAGGGGTAGTGACAAACCAAATTTTAGCAGAATTTGTTAATGCAGTAACAAGAAAAATTGAAAAACCGCTGCCTGAAGAAACAGCCAAACTAATTATAGGGGCTATATTATCAAGTGAAAACTGGGAAGTGTACAATTACACTGGAAACACAGTATTAAAATCTCTCCCGTCAAAAGGACATTTCTGGGATTTTCTTATAGCACAAACACTAAAAGAAAACGATGTAAATGCAATAATCACAGAAAATATAAATGATTTTAGGAGTTCTGGGATAAAAGTAATGAGCCCGTTTAAAAAGTAAAAAACTATGCCATGCCTACCAGCTTCAAAGCTCCAAGTTTTACCCAGCCAAGATAAGGAATCCTGAAAACAGCCTTTCCAATTATTCTTTCCTCGGTTATTCCAAACTCATCAGGTCTTGAGCCTTTATTTTTGTCTTTATTGTCTCCCATTGTCTGAATAAATATTTCCTCATCCTCCCTGTCGATCTTGACAACCCTGTGTATGATTGGCCCTGGCGCATTTCCAAGAAAAACTAATGAATCTCCCTGTCTTATATCATCAACTTCAACGCCAACTAAAACCATTAAATCTCCTGCATTAAATCCATTCCTAAATTTGTAATCAAAAAAATCATCTCTCCTAATGTCAAAAGAACTGTAAATTTCCTCCCTTTCATTCCACCATTCCTGAAAACTAAGCCCATCATGCTCCATGCTGTCTGAAACAACAGCAACAACAGGAAAGCTTGTCCCTAATAGCAGGCCAAGACCAGGATAAATGAGAAACTTAACTATAAGAAAAGCAAGAACTATATTTACAATCCAGCTCAAAATACTGTTATCGTTCCATATAAAATGCCACAATCTTTTCAGAAAATCTTTTTTGTCCATGCAAATCTGCAAACATAAAAGTATATAAATATATTTGAACTTAATTTTAAAAATGGCATATATAATAACCGCGGCAGTTTTTGGCTTGCTTGGAGGACTCCTGAGATCAGTAGTTGGAATTACAAAACATTACAGGACAAAAAAGAAAACAAAATTCAAAACAAGTTATTTTATAATGACTTTAATAATCGCAGGCCTTATAGGCATGCTTCTATCTGCAGCATTTGCAGCAAATTATTTAATTTATCTCGTGGTGGGATATGCAGGCATAGACATTCTTGAAAATTTAGTCAAAATAATAAAAAAAGAAGATTAAAAGTCGGAATTTTATTTTTTTATGGGCGGTAAAGTAAACTTCTGATTTTCTTTATTTTTCTCGAATTATCCTTTCCACTTTATTCACAAATTCAATCGCTTTTTCTCCCAGATTTTCTGCTAAACCTCTTTCGTATTCCACAGAAATGGAGTAAGTAGCATCTTCCCGATAGTTCTTCAACTTCACAAATTCTCGGATATCTTCCTCGACCATAATTGTTTTTGTTACAGTCTTCAAATCTTCTTCAGAAAGATGTTGCGGGTAAAAGAATTTTATCAAAATTGAAATTGTAGCAATATGGCGCTTGGTTTTATAGCCTTTCAAAGCGCATAATGTCAAGCCTGCCTGATAAACAGCATAGTAATACCCTACAATTGACCACTCGTAAAAATCTTTCAAATCATCAAGAACACTTCTGGAAAAGCGTAAATTTCTTTTTGCTTTGTTCAGGTGGCCTTCTACTTCAATCTTGGTTGCCCCCTCTCTGATGGTTTCCCTTTTCAAATAATTCTTAAAATCTTTTTCAAGAGCATTCCTATTCTTAATCCAAATTTCCCACTTTTGTTTTTTCATTTGAATATGACATCATAATAAATTTGATTACCAAAAACAGGATAGCCAGATGTTATTGCATCCTGTAACGCATAATTCTGTTTATTCTCCTTCTCTTTTAAAAATTCATCTAATTTCATGGCAATATAATTGACTTTTAGTCCTGTCTCCGCCAATATGTTCTTTTTTATTACATCTATTTTCACATTCAAATCTTTTCCAAAAACGTCAAAAATAATAATAATATCAATATCGCTTTTAGCGGTGTAATTCCCTTTAGCACTTGAGCCAAACAAAAGAGCAAAATAGGGAAGTTTCAGATTTTTAACTTCTTCTACAAATATTTTTACTGCTTTCCCACGCTTGTATTCTAACAGTTCTAGTCTTTCTAAATCAAAATAAGAGAAAAATACCTTCACGAGAGCGCTTTCTAATCTAACCTCGTAAATCTTTAAATTCCCCTCACTCCGAGAATTTAACATCTTTCTCTTTTCCAAAGAACCAAGATACTTTAACAGCGTATGCTCCGACAACTTAACGGCCTTCTTAACCTGTCGAACATGACCTTTCCGATGCTCATAGAAGTACCTAAGCAAATCAAGTTCCTTTTCCGTAATATGTTGCACTTTATGCATCAACCGTTGTTAATTATGCAACATTTATAAATCTTTCTACTGGCGCCAAATTTCTGACTGAATGAACTAAAACTAACGGGTTGGTACATGCGTCATATGCTCCACTCCTCGAACTGCGGTCCGAGAAAAACTTCTTTTAATCTTATAAGTTATACCAAACGTTTACTTAACAGCTCACTTTTTCAGGTTCACTTCCCAAGATCGCTAAAAATTTTGTTAATCATATTTTCTTTCCAGCCCTTGGACTTTAGGCTGTTTGTTATGATCTCCCTGCTGAATCCTGCAGCAAGTTTGCCTTTTACAAACTTCTTGAGCTTCACAAAGTTAATTGCATAATCAACATCAGCTGCA
>CAYXPX010000017.1:11492-15317 GCA_964467335.1 Candidatus Woesearchaeota archaeon
TTATTTATGTCCTGATTCTGGCTCAATGCACTCTCAATATATTCTGCCAGCTGGGGATTAACCTGAACTGCTGTACTCCCTGCCTGTGCCAGAGTTGCAGTGGTTTTTTCCTGAACAGCTGCAGGTTTCGTCTCCTCTCTTATTCCCCCCATCTTTGATTTTTTGGCATTTCTTATCAAAAGAAAAACACCAAAACCAACAAAAAGCACAACAAGCACAATAACCCCGATAAGAATCAGGCTTCTTTGTCCGCCTGCTATAAGCGGTTTCTCTATTTCGAGCGTTCCAGTCAGCTGTATATCCCTTCCTGGCATCTGGTTCTGTGCAATGTTCACAAAAGACTCGCACTCTCTCCCAAGATTCTCTGGTTTGTTTAGCTCATCCTGGCAGTTATTCCTGTCAAAATAATCGCACATCTGAAAGCCGTTGATGCATTCTCCCCACCTGCAGTCCCAGATAGGAGTGCAGACATCAAAATCATCCGCAACACCAGAGCCGACAATCACTCTTACATCATTGCTGAACGTGCCGTTAATTCCGTCATGTCCCCTGAATCTCACAATCTCAACACCCTCATAGCTCTCAGGATTATTAAACACAGCAATTCCATCATCAACAGAAACAACAACATGAAGCTGTCCTACAGCCCCGTAAGTTATCTCATCACCCTCAAAATCCATGAAATAATCATCAAGATTAATTGTTTCATTGCCAACATAACTTCCGTCAAGATTTAATGTAATGTCTGGAATGTCTCCCAAAAGCGCAGGTGCTGCATTAATCATTGTCAGAGGATCAGAAGTAATAATATTTGTTCCATATCTCACAAAGCATCTCCATTCTCCTGGTTCATAGCTTGTAACATTATAATACGCAAGGCATGAACTTGAAGCATCATCGCACAAAAATTCTTCTATAACTGTATTAAACGCATCTTCATAGGGAATATTTGGATTCTCAGGACTGCGAAGACTTGAATAAAATCCAGCATCAAGAGAAACTCCAGCTTTTGAACCGCTGTAGCTAAAGGCGCATCCCAGTAAATCATATTTATGAAAATTGCCTGCAACGCCGACAACTTCCCCATCTTCAGATATTTCTATCTTTGAAATTTCAGTATCATTGACTAAAAAACTTGTATGCGTTGTATATCCTGTAATCTCTATAAGGCCTGCTGATTTAAGAAAAGCAAAAAGAAAAAACATTAGAAGAAAGAAAGCAAAGACTAGAAACTTTATAAAACCCCTTTTATTCATGTAAGATTTATATTAGTGGAATTATATAAAGTTTAGCCTTTATTGATTATTTGAGCTTTGATGCATCTGCCCTCAGTTTTTTTGTCTTTTCTTTTAGGGAAGCAACAGCATCAAGAATAAGCTTCTTTGATTTTCCCTTTTTTGACTTCACAGCAAGCACAGGATTGCTTATCTGCGGATGTTTTATGTTATAGCTTGCATAAGATGTATCCTCAATATTCCAGAGCTCTTCCCTTATAACATTGCACAAAGTATGGCTCTCTCCCTCAATTTCAACCTGTAGAAGCCCTTTATCATCGCTTAATATTTTAACTTCCATTGAAAATATTGGATACTGCTAAGATTTTAAAAGCTTTCTGTTTGTAGGGTTTGGTGCGAAATAGAGCAGAGCCTTTAAGGCTCTCAAAAACAACAATTAGATGCAGCAATACAAGGACATGAATTAACAGAAGCAACCCTCATTGGTAGATATGGTTAATTCCGAAATATTTTCAATAATTTCGCAGTAAAGTATATAAACTTTGAATCTTTAGTATTATTTATGAAAAAAATTCAGATAAACATTGATTGGTCAGTTGTATTTTGGATTTCAATTACTATATTGTTTTTATGGTTGTTAGCTAAGGCTGTGGGGCTGATACATACTCCTTGGTTTGTACAAGCCATACCAGTTATTGTTGGATTTTTTGCTTTAATTGGTGTGGGAAGAGGCGTAGCTAATTATGCATTTAAAGTTGATAATATAATAAACAATGTTAAGGATATAAAAATAGATGTTAAGAGAATAAATAATGAATTACATAGCATAGACAAGAGAGTAGCTGTATTAGAATCTAAAATTTGAAATATGGGAAAACTTAAACTTAATATAGATTGGAACTTTATATTTATGCACAATAATTTTTGCCATAATGTGGCCTCTAAATTATAGAAATTCTGATGATATCATAATTAGGATTATTGTATCAATTATAGTTATTCAAACAGAAACCGATATGCAGGTAAAATGTAGAAAACCTAAACACAAAGAAATCTTCTTAGCACTGGTTGGTCTAAAAAATAATTTAAGAACTTGTCTTAAAACAACAGCCCTAGGGTTTGGTGCGAAATAGAGCAGAGCCCATACTTGCAGCATAGAAGACAAATAATAAAGACAGAGACAATAAAATGCTGGTTAGTCCATATCCTGGGATCTCAGCGCCCTCTGTTGCTGCACCCAAATTAATGTTGGCACAGCTATAGTCTGTTGCATCAATATAAGGATTTCCTCTTGAAGTATCAATTCCAAGCAGGTTTAATTTTACATTGGCATCAGACCCCTCAAGTCTTCTGTCTCCCTCTGTAACTATTGCCTCAACCAGCGCTCTGCCGTCAGCAGTGCATTGCTTGTTATACTGGACGCTTACTCCTGCTTCAGAGAAAAAAACAGAAGCACCTCTGCAGCTCGGTCGTGAAACCTCCTCACTGGAAACACAGCAGTTCAGCTCCGTAGCCTGATTGCTTCTTGCTCCAATACAATTTGCATTTGTTCCGCAGACAATACCGTCAAGAGCACTGCAGCTTAATCCTAAATCATCATCAAAGCATCCAGGATCAGAGCTCCCAACACAGGGATCCTCTCCGCCACAGTCAAAAATCCCGTCGCCGTCTATGTCTGCTGTTGAAGCAGGATCACAAACATCGCAATATCCGCCAGCTCCGGCATTCAAAAAGCACGCCTCACCTTCCCCGCATTGGTTTATTGTTGTGCATGCAACACCAGTTCCTGGAATTTCATCAGTAGGTCCGCCAGGAACAACAACTAAATCTCCTCCATCAGCAGGAGGTATTATGCAAACACCAGGATTAGGAGCAGCAAAAAGACTGCACACAGCACCTTCAGTACAGTCAGAGTTAGCTGTGCATGATTGTGGAGCAGCGCTGTCAACAAAACCAGCAGTTAAACCACTCAAATCCGTACAGCACAAACTTATCAGATAATTAGGACCAGCACATGAAAAAACATGGGCATTTGTTGCAGAACTTAATTTTACCATGCATGACGTACCAGCGCTGCATGATCCTTCTCTGGCAACACAAAATAAACTTCCATAACAAACATCATTATTATAATTATCAAGCAGGGCACCTCTAAAAATTTTTGTCTCTGCATGCGCATTTGTCAGAGAACTTAAACCCAAAAATTTGTTTATTGAAAAATCACTGTCAGAATTAAAATTATCAGCAAGCCCAGGAGTAATTGAGTTTAGAATTGCCAAAGACTGATCTCTGTTAATACAATTATGAGGATTGGCAGGAGCAGTTCCCTGATTGCATACGCTGTATTGATAAGCATTGTCACTCCATAAGGCGGCATGCGCATTTGTCAGAGAACTTATCCTAAAAATAGTATTGTCAGAAGTGCATTCGCTGTTTTGAACAACAGAAAACGACGGTAGTGCAAGTTGTGATTGTGCATCAACAGAATTATCAATATCCTCTTCAGCAGGATAAGTCAAAGAACTTAGCAGTAAAATAAAGGTTAAACCTAAAACAATTAATAAACTCTTTTTTACCATTAGGATTTTAA
>CAYXPX010000018.1:0-13518 GCA_964467335.1 Candidatus Woesearchaeota archaeon
TCCGTCATTTATTACCAAATCAAGACTTGCCATCAGTGCAGGTTCTTTTCTGTTTTCTGCAAGAAATCTGCGCTTGTCAACTGAGCTGTATGCTGTTCTTAATGATGCTGAAAAACCTGGAACTTTTAGCTTTAATCCAGGCCCTATTGAGAATGCACCATATTCTGTATTTATTACCTCTTCTGCTTCATGTCCTCTCTGTCCCTGGCTTAGGTTTCCATCCAGCGAAGCAGCCAAATGATCTGTTGCTCTTAGTGAGAAACCAAAAGGCGCTGAATGAACCATCAGGTTTGTTTCAGGCTCTGAGCCTACGGGATTTGAGGTTGCTGTCTCAAACATATAGCCTGCTCTTGCTGTCAGCTTATCTGAAATTTTAAATCTAGGCTCTTCTTTTTCCTCTGATTCTCTAGCTTCTACTTCAGGCGTGTCATGTGCTCCAAATGTTTCAACCCTTGCACTTGGACCTACAGTCACCTGAGAATATGCTGCTGACGGCGCAGCAATAATGCCTAGGCCAAATATAGCTGTTTTTATGCTCATTGTAATAGTTTAATTAATGAAAGATTATTTAAAGTTTTCTATTGTATTTACTTCATAGTGGTTGTGTTGTTTAGGACCTTAAGGCTTAATTTTTCTGCAGAATCAACTATTAAATCTGCTTTTTTGAGCCTTGATTTTGGGAAGGAGTTTGTAAGTGCAATAACTTTTATTCCTGCTCTTTTTGCTGCCTCTATTCCTGCGATTGAATCTTCTATAACCAGTGCTTCCTGGCGCTTTGTTTTTAGTTTTTTTATTATTTTTAAAAATATTTCAGGGGCTGGCTTTGCATTTTTTACATCATCTACAGTCATTATTGCATCAAATTTTATCTTTAGCTTTGTTTCTTTCATGTTTCTTTTTACAGAATGCATTGAGGATCCTGTTGCAAGTGCGATTTTTATTTTGTTTTTCTTTAATTCCATTAATAGCCCTTTTATTCCAGGGAATATTCCTGGTTTTATATTAATATTATTAGCATAATTCCGCCTTTTTTTAAGAAGCACATTAATGTTTTCTTTTATTCCTTTCTTTTCTGCCAGTTTTTTTAAATAATTTACTGCGCCTGTGCCGAAGTATTTTTTTGTTTCGCTGAAATTCAGGTCTTTTTTATATTCTTTAAAGAGAAGTTTTGTAGAATTGTAAATAATTCTGTTAGTGTCAAAAACTGTTCCATCCATGTCAAATATCACCAGTTTTAGCATGGATTTTTTATTTTTTTATCATTAATAACGCTTGTGTTTTGGAAATTATTTCTCTTGTTCTTTTACTTTTGTGTAGATTTCTACGTGGATATCTTCCCTTGTCCTCATGCTTCCTGCACTGTCTAAACAGTTTATCAGGCGCCAGTGGCTGTAATTGCCAGCAAGCCATCTGTAAGTTTCAACAACTCTTTTTTGGAAGTCTAGATTACTTTCGTGTCCATCAGCAAGTGTGCCTGTTGATTCTTCTCTTTCCTTCATTAATCTCTGCGAAATATCTGCAGAGGCATGCAGATAAAAAACAAGATCTGATTTTGGGACACCAAGCTGATTGTATTCCAAGTCTTCAAGCCATAACAGAAATGTCTTTCTTTCACTTTCACCATCTATTTTAGCTGCCTGAAATCCCATATTGGATTCAATATACCTGTCACACAGGACATATGCGCCCCCTTCAAGCAATTCTTTTATTTTTGGTGCAGCATCCATCCTGTCCAGAGCATACAGTAATGAAGCGAGTCTTGGATTTATTTTTGTAGGGTCACCAAACTGCCCTTCCAAATATCTCTTTACCATCCTGCCGAAATACTGATCATATCTTGGGAAAGCAAATTTTTCTGTTTTAAAGCCTTCCAACTTTAAACGTTCTTCAAGCATAGCAGTCTGGGTTTGTTTGCCTGTGCCATCTGCGCCATCAATAACAATTAATTTTCCTTTTCTCATTTTTTTATTTTATCTCTAGGGTTAGACCTAATGTTTTTAATTTTGTGATCAGTTCTTCTCTTTCCCTATGGGGCCTTAGGTTTCCGTCTTCGTCTCTTCTTAACCATCTTTCTGGAATTGCTGATTCAAAAGAATGCCCGGTTAAAATCTGCCTTAAAACTTCTGTCTCATCAGAGGAAAAAGACATACTATTTAATCTATACCTTTCAAATGCATCATAACTCCAGGGAGCGACAGCTTTTACACTCCTAACCATTGCTTCTGAAGGTTCTCTGATTTCAAGCTGAGCATGTGCATCAAGCCTTAAACCCAGATAATGCATGATATTATGCAGGTCTGATTTGAATGCATATGTAATAAACTTGTCTACCGGCAAATGCCTTTTTGCAACATTTTCTGGCACTGGGATATTACATAATCTGCTGTGCAAATCCATTGCCTGTAATTCATTTTCTTCAAGTTTTTTTAAGAAATCAACTGCAATCTGCTCATGCACTGCTTCCTCTCTGCCCTGATGGTTTTGCCTGCTTTGTTTTGCAATGTCTTCAAGTTTTGGAGAATAAAATTCTATTTTGTGGCTGTCTTCAGCGTCGAAAATCACTCTTTCAAATGTTCTGTGTCTCCCACCCTGCCTGTAAACAAAAAGAGGAAGCCGCATTTCCCATAAAAGTTCAGCCATCTCAAAAGGAGTTGTGTGCCTGTGCCTCAGCAGGTAATTAACAAGCCCCCTGTTTTCAGCTTCACTTCTTGATTTTTCATCTTTTCCTGTGCTTACACGTGCAGCGTTTAGTATGGACATGTCTGTTCCCATATAATCTACTAAGGTTACATAACCTTTTCCCAGAACAGGGATTGGCTGATCAAGCAATGCTTCTGCTTCTGCTGATATTTCATGCTGAAGTCTTGGTTCTATTCTTTCATCGGGGTCTTTTTCTTCAACCAGGAATTTAAATTCTTCATCGTCAAGATAAGTCCTAACAGCAAGAGGTGCAACTCTTGATGCTATACTGGCTGCTGCTTCCAGGTACTGTTTTGTTTCATTGCTTTCTGATTCGTAAAATGTTCTAACTACAAAATCCAAAAAGTCTGCCATATTTATTTTCCAGTAAAATCTTGTGTATAAATTGCTTCCAAGTGTTGCTCTTGCTATCTCTTTGGCAACATCAACGTCAGGACTTCTGGCCCATTCGTATCTTTCAAATGCCAAGCGTGAAAATTCTGCCAGTTCTCCAATAATTCTTTCTGATTCTAAACCTGTAATGGGCAGTATGTCCCTTGCACTTGGATTATGGAATATATCCTGTGCATCTGAATATCTCAAACTAAACTCATTTACATTTGCTCTTGGTTCATAAACAAAATCTATTGCTTCAGCGATTGGCATCTCAAAATGAAATTTTAATTCAACCATCCCCAAGGCAGCCATGTTAATCGCCCTATCGACAATATATTCCATTGCCTTATTTCTATCAGAAGGAAGATCACTTCCATAACGTCTTTTGGCAACATCGAGAATTCTATCATCGCCGCCCATGTAATCAATTAGCCTTACATAACCATGATCAAGAACCCTGAATTTATCACCAAGTATTCCATCAGCTTCTTTTACCCTTATGTGCGACATCGATAATAATTTTTTATTCATCTATATAAATAATTCTTCATTAGAAAAATTATGTTACATAATCTATAATCCTATGTACTGTTTCTTCTACTTTCATTTTTTCTGCATTTATAACCAGGTCTGCCTGTTTTTTCTGGCTGAAATAATCAAAGCCATATATTTCTTTCCATTTTTTTCTTTCAAGATTCTGCCTTTCAAGAATCTGTTTTTGTGCTGTTTTTACAGAAATCCTGTCTCTCTTTGCTGTTCTTTGCGCCCTTATTTTTAATGGGACATCAAGCCAAACTTTGCAGTTACTTAAATCTTTTAGAAAATGAATAGAGAGTTTGCCGCATATTACTATGTTCCCTTTTTTAGCTTCTTTTATTTGATCAGTATCCAGGTTATGGTGCAGTTTTTCACTTGAACCAAATTTTGTTTTCCAGAAATCCAGCGCAGCTTCAGCCTCTTTTTCATTGAGAAAACTTTTGTATGTTTTACCCGGCGAAAGATATCTAAGTTTTAATTTTTTGGCCAAAAGCATTGATATTGTAGAACTTCCTGCTCCAGGCGGGCCAGATACCACTATCACCAAATTTTTTTTCATGTGTTTTTTAGTTGCTTTTGTTTTTTATATTTTTCGGCTCATGTACGGGCCGTCTTTCTTATAGCCTAATTTTTTATAGTACTCTTTGACTCCAATGCCAGAGATAACCAATAATTTATCGCACTTCCATTCTTCTTTAGCAATTTTTTCAGCTTCCTGCATTAATATTTTACCATAGCCTCTATGTTGTACTTCACCTTCTTCTCCCAGAGGCGCTGCCCGGCCATAAATATGGAGTTCTCTTATGCCTGCGGATCTTAAAGTTATTTCCGGCCTGAATGGTTTCCAAGGCTTCCTTAACCTGCAGAATCCAAATAAAATATTATTTTTTGTATCTTCAATACTAATAAAAACCTCTTTTCCTCCGCTAGAATCATAGAATTGTTTTTTTATTTCTATTGAATTAAAATCAATTTTTTTATGCATTGGTTCTCTGCATCTTATACATTTGCATTTGATATTTTTTTCTTTGACTTTTTCAGCTACAATCTGCCTTAGATTTGTTTTTTTTGCTCCTGCATGCACAACAGTAGATGGAATATCTCTTTGACACCTGTAAATCCTGCAGTAAGGTTCAATAAAATTTTTTGCTTCTGCAATTATTTCTGCAGCTTCTTCAGTTGTCAGCGGAGTGAATTCTCCTCTCTGATACTGGATAAATAATGGTGTGCCAGGCATAACCAAGCATGGATATATTTTTAATCCATCCGGTTTGTAGTCTTCATTTCTGAACAGTTCTTTAAACATATTTTTTTCTTCTTCTTTGCTTGTTTCTGGAAGGCCCGGCATCATGTGGAAAGTTGTTTTTAGAAATGAATCTTTAAGCAGCTGAATTGCTTCTTTTGTATCCTTTAATGTGTGCCCTCTGTTAGTTATCTTTAATACACTTTCTTTCAGCGTCTGCACTCCAAGCTCAACCCTTGTTGTTCCGAGTTTTAGAATCTGGTTTATGTGCCTTTCTTTGCACCAGTCAGGCTTTGTTTCTATTACTAATGCAGTTGACCTTATTTTTGCTGTCTCATTCCTTAACTGCTCTTTTTCCAAGTTTGCTTTATCTTTTATTTTTAGAAGCTTTTCCTGTATTCTCTTTGTTCTTTCTTTGTCTTTTATTGTGCCTGGCAGTTCAAAAAATTCCTTAAATTTTTCAAAATTGAACATATCTTTTGCAAAAAACATTTCTGAAAAATCGTTCATTGCTTTTAATGTATACTTAATCACCTCTTCCTGATAATCTTCTGGAAAAGAACAGAAGGTTCCTCCCTGGATTATTACTTCTGCTTTTTCAGGAATCTGGTTTAAAAGAATGTACTGCTCTAATCTGTTGAATACTATCAAATAGGGGTCGTAGTCTGCCCTTATCGCTCTCATTGTGCTCGGCTCATTGCCTGTATAGCTCTGCGGCACATCTCCGAAGAATGATTTTGGACCGCCAGGACAAAATGTACATTTTCCATGGCTGCAGGGAATTGGCTTTGTCATTACTGCCAGCGGAGCAACGCCTGAGATTGTCCTTACCGGCTTTGTTATCAGCAATTTTTTATACAGCTGTTTTTGTTCTTCATTCAGTTCTTCAAGAATTTCTATGTTTGATGGGAATTTTTTTAATTTGTGTTTTTTTGATATTTCTCTCTTTATTTTTTCCAGATCTTTTTCTTCTATTCTTGCTATTAATTCCTGCACTGCTTCTTTCATAATATATCTTTTGTTAGCCAAATGTTTAAATAATCTTCTAAATTTCGGCGTTTATGCCAGAACTGCTTACAACAATGGTTGGCTCCCTTCCTTTTGATAGTATAGATGAGGCTGTTGAGTATTCTCTTTCTCATGATATTCCTGCTGTTCCTGAACTTCCGAAATTAGACGGCGGCATGTTTAGTTATGTAAAAGATGGAAAAATGCCTGCAGCTTATGAAAGGTTTTGTAAGGCTGTCAGAGATAGAGGTATTAAAAAAGTTAAGGTGCAGGCTGCTGGTCCTGTAACTGCAAGGATACACGGAGGAATGTCAGAAAATGAGGCTGTTAATGGAATTTCAAGATATGTTACTGCCATGCTGCGCGGTTTGGATTTTGTTGAAACAGTATATGTTTGTTTTGATGAGCCAGGAATAGAAATAAGCAATAGATATTTACCTTTTACTAGAATTCATGATAATGAGATAGCAAGAACAAGGCGTTATATAGATACTCCAAGAGGAATTAATGTTATACAAATGATTCACAGCTGCAATGATGTTTCAGACAAGATTGGATATTTTGATGATTTTGATTTTAAGGTTGTTTCTTTTGATGCCATAAAATATAATGTTAAGTATGCAGGCGGATCTCTTAGAGTTGAATATTGGGATTATAGAAGAAAAGGAGGAGTGTTATGTTATGGTGCTGTTGATATTAGGGGTGGTTTTGGAGTTGCCCAATTTTTTCCATCTGATGCAAGAGACGGAGACATGGTTTCATCTTCATGCGGCCTTGGAAACCTAAGTACTGATGACTGCTACAAGACTAGAAGAATTCTTCAGGATATAAAGGATGCTTTAAGATAGAAGAGGCAAAGATGAAATTTTTGAAGCAATTTTTAAAAAGAAAACTTATTTATATGAATTGTATGACTTTAGTTGCATGAAGAGAGTGAAAATTGAATCTAAATTCCAGGATTCTTCCCTATGGAAGAGATTTTTTGCATATTTTTTAGACATTCTTCTTATCAATATTGTTGTAAGCATTCCGCTTGCAAGCTATTTTGAAAGCAAATTGGGAAGTGCGCGCGATATATTTTTTGGAAGCAGGGCTGACAGCGGCTTTTTTCTGGCAAGTTTTTTAATTGTAATTCTTGTGCTTTTTTATTTTACCCTGATGGATTATAAAACAGGGCAGACCATTGGAGGGATGATATTTGGGATTTATGCAGTGTCGCTTCTTGGGAAGAAAATGACTTTCGGGCAGGCGCTTATAAGAAATTTATTAACGCCGTTTCCGATAGTTTTGTTAGTTGACTCTCTTTACATGTTTTTCAAGGGAGGAAGAAGGAGGCTGTTTGAAACTTTTAGCATGACAGCTTCTGCTGAAAGGGGTGTTGCTGCAAGATGAACAAGTGGCTTACTGCTTTGATTGTACTTTTAGTTGTTTATGCCATTGCAAATTTCTTTGCTTTCTTTGCTTTTGGCAGCGATGACGGTTTTGCTGACAGGATTGCTGTTATTCCTTTAGACGGGGTTTTGGTTACTACAGACAATTCTGATTCTTTTTTGCGCGGAGGAGTTGTTTCGTCTTCTGTTTTTGTTGATGAACTTAAGATGCTTGATGAAGATGAAAAAGTCAAGGGAATTATAATTGAGATTGACAGCCCTGGCGGAACAGCTGTTGCAAGCAAAGAGATTGCTGATGCTATAAAAAATTTAAACAAAACAAACTATGCTGTGATAAGGGGTGTTGGTGCGTCTGGTGCATACTGGGCTGCTAGCGCTTCTGACAGGATATTTGCCTCTTCTTTGAGCATTACAGGAAGCATCGGAGTGATAGCAAGTTATCTGCAGTTCAGCGAACTTTTTGAAAAATACGGCGTTGAATATGAACGCCTTGTTGCAGGAGACAAGAAGGATATAGGGAGTCCTTTCAGGGAGCTTAATCAAAATGAGAGGAATATTCTGCAGAAGAAACTGGACTTAATGCATGATATATTCATTCAGGAGGTTGCTGAGAACAGGGGACTTAATGTGAGCTATGTTGAAGAACTTTCTGACGGAGAATTTTATCTTGGCCAGGAGGCTTTTGATCTTGGCCTTGTGGATGTTCTTGGAAGCAGGGAGGATGCTGTTGATATGATGAAAGAGGAGCTTGGAAGGGATGATCTGGCTGTTGTTGAGAAAAAGCGCAAAGTTAGTTTAGCTGATGTTCTGCTTGGAAATGTGGCTTATAATTTCGGGATTGGATTTGCAAAAGGACTTTCTGAATTTGAATCAGAGAATAGGTTTGAGATTGTAGCTTAAATTTTTGGTTCTAACCTGGAATTTTATAGAAATATGTTCCAGTATGCTTTTGTCAGTTCGTCTGCACTAAATTCTACTAATTTTTTATAGTGTTCTATTTTTGCTTCTTCTGGTTTGGAGTTATCTGCTATTCTTAATACTTCCAAATATTCTGATCTAGTTTTTTTTTTTTTTATTAATGGAGGGCAATTATTATTTAATAGGATATAATTTAGCATCATTCTGCCGGTCCTGCCATTTCCATCCATAAAAGGGTGTATTTTTTCAAATTTGTGATGAAATATTGTTGCTAAAATCATTGGGTGCAATTTTTTCTTGTTTTTGTTGTACCATTTTAATAATAAGTCCATATCTGTTCTTACATATGGCGCCGGTGTTGCTTTAAAGTTTGATCTTATTACCCTAACGTCTTGTGTTCTATATCCTTTTCTTGCATCTATATTTTTCATTAATTCAGAATGAGTATCAATTATTAACCCGTGGCTTAATTCTTTTATATTTTTTAACAATTTTAAAAATACTTTTTCTGTATTTTGAAGATCATATATCTCTCTTAATGTTTTATTTTTTGGTGTCCGCCCTTCTTGCAAAAGATTTCTTGCTTCGTTAAGATTTATAGTATTGCCTTCAATTGATGCAGTATTAAAAGCAAACTCTATTATAAAATTCTTAAGTATTTCGCTTTTTGTTAATTCTTGATTATTTTTGAATGCGGAGTTGTAATGCAACTTACATGCTTCTATTTCATATAATCTTTCCCCCAGGAATTCATCCTTTTTTAACTTCAAATTTTTTGCTCTTTCTAAAAAATGATTTGATTCTAGGAAATTGTTTATTTTATTATAAGCCTTTCTTATTTGTTTAGAGTATTTTGGAAGATTAGCTAGTGCTTTTTTAATTTCTTCTAAAGAGCTTCCTAAGTATGCAATGTCTTTTGTTATTATCTTGCTTTTTTTTCTATCTGAAGCCCTTAGATAATAATACACTTTATTTCCAATAGTTTTCTTGTATATGTAAACCATGATTTTAGCATGTTGTTGTAATATATAAATCTACCCTTTACATTGAAATATCTTGTTGTAAAGGGTAATATAATGCCCATACAGTTTAACTACCTGTTAATATGGCTTTTGACTCATTTTAGGGATTCAGTCTGCTATAATCTGTCCTTAAGAAAAGGTTTATATCCTTTCTTTTTATCAATAAAACTGCAGGCTAGGCTGGAGGGCTTGCCCTACTCTGTAACTGTAAACGGGCATCATGGCAGGGCTGAAGTCTGGAGGGCGGGGTTGTTGTTCTGCTGATTCCTGGCAGCTACGATGATACTCTGTCCTGATTGGCTGGTGCAACTGTGAAACGGGTCAGGCTGGGAACAGAGCAGCCCTAAGCAACTGTGCCGGCGCTTTCAGGGTAGCGGAATTGAGGAATGGCCGGGGCAAAATCAGCAGGGCGGCAGCTTCCACCTCCAGGTGTGCCTGCATTTTTTATCATGCATGACCAGATTATAAAAACAATAAAGAAAAAAAAGCCACTTGACAGGCTTGATGATGATCTTGTTAAAGATTTTTTAGAGGCATTTCTAAGAAAAAATCCAAAATTGAATAAGAAACTTAATGATAAAAAATTAAAAAAGAGCGAAATAAAACTAATTGTAAAAAAAATAAGAAATGAATTAAACAAGATTTACGGCCAGTTCTGGCTTAATGACTCATCATTAAAAGGGCACAAATCCACAAAAGAGAGGACTGGTTTTTATTCTTCAATTTATAAAAAAATGTTTTCTGTTACAGGAAATGCAAAAAAAATTCTAGATCTTGGCTGCGGGCTGAATCCCCTGACTTATGATTTAATACCCAATTATAAAAACATTTATTTTTATGCTGTAGAATTAACGTCTTATGACTGCAGCAACATTAAAAAAATATTTGCTGATAAAAATATCATGGGAGAGGCAATAAAGGCTGACTTAAGGATTCTTAATGATTTTCCAGATGCTGATGTATGCTTTATGTTTAAATTACTTGAGAGTCTTGAGAGCAAAGGGCATAAAACTGCTGAGTATTTATTAAAAAATATTAAAGCAAAATATTTTGCTGTGAGTTTTTCTACATTTAATATAAATGGCAGAAGAATGAATTATCCTAATAGAGGATGGTTTGAAAGGCTGTTGAAAAGATTAGGATTTAATTTTACAAAATTTTACGAGGTTAATGAGGTTTTTTATGTTATAAGGAAGAGTTAGATGTATTGCTTGTATTTGACACTGCCAGCCCTTTCTGGAACCTGGTTGCTATCGGCCCTATGTTCTGCACGATTATTTCATACATTTTGTCTATTGTTAACTGGAGTGTTGCTTCCTTCAGCTGCCCGCTGCACATATCATTCAAATTTTCAATCGTAGTTATGGGCTGTTTTCTTAATATTTTTAATGGTACTGAGCATGTCATTGATTTTCCCTCGAGTGCTTTTTTCATTTCCGGCGTTCTTTCCGGGCCAAGCTGCAGGAGCTTTGCTTCTATTATACATGATCCTGCCTTGCTGCCTGTAACTTCATAATTGTAGAGATTTGTTTTTGAAAATATTGTTGCCTTTGCCTTTGAACATTTTGCAGCCTTTTCATCAAAACAGGACGCATCTGACCTGCAATTTTTTGAGATGCTCAGTATTATAAGAATTACTATAGCTACGGCAAGCACAACAAGCAGCACCACCTTTTTTTTATCCAGATTGTAAAGCATTATCTTATTCAGCTATTTCCAGTATATAATTTTAACGGAAGCAGAATTTTACAAATCCTGCGATGTTAAAATCCTTATCTTTACATCTTCATTCTTAATATTTGAATTTGCTGCTATCAAAAACTTTACATTATTTTCTTCTGCTGATTTTGATATTTCCCTTGTTATCGCTCCGTCAAGTACAACAGCAAAGACATTTTTCAGGCCCCTTAATGTTGTTTCGAGCTCTGAAACAGGAACTTTCCCGAGCACATTATAGCTTTCATCTATAAGATATGCGCCTCTTGTTCCAACAAGGTCATCCAGCATGCCCCTAAAATTTTCCTTTACCCCTTTTTCAAGCGGCTCCTGCCTCTGCACAGTTCTTTGCTCTTCACGCCTTGGAAAATCCCTTTTAGCAACCTCTTTTATGTTTCTTTTTTGCAGGCCGTTATACTGCTGCTTTTTTGAGCCATTGGCTTCAAATCTGAACTGTTCTGCTGCGATCTTTGCCCTTAAAGCAATGTGTATCTCTTTTTTTGTCAGTTCTTCAACTTCTTTTCCTGCAGGCGCTTTTGTTATGAAATCTATTTCTGTTGCGTCTATCAATTCTCTTAATATCATGTCGCCGCCCCTGTCACCGTCAACAAAAGCTGTAACTGTTTTCTGCCTGCAGAGTTCTTTTACTGTCTGCGGCACGCTTGTTCCGTTAAGTGCAATTGTATTCTTGAATCCGTTTTTCAGAAGATTCAGTACATCCGCCCTTCCCTCAACTATAATTATTTCATCTGAGTCATTTACTCCAGGGCCTGCTGGCAGCCTTTCAACTCCCCACTCTGTGATTTCCATTACACGGACAGCCTGGGCTACTTCTTCAGTTAATTCCTGGGAATCTATGCTTGTCTGCAATTCTCTTAATAATTCCTTTGCCCTTGCTATGACAAAGCCCCTCTTTGATACTCTTACATCTTCGATTTTCAGGATCTTTACTTTTGCATTGCACGGACCTATTCTTTCAATGGTTTCTATTGCAGCGCCTATGATTGCTGTTTCAGCCTTGTCTAAACTCGTAGGCATTATAATATTTCCTGAGCTTCTGCTGTTTACATTATTGAGATTAACTTCTATTCTCCCAACTTTTCCTGCCCTCTGCAGCTCTCTTAATTCCAAATCCTGGCCTAGAAATCCCTCTGTCTGGCCGAATATTGCCCCTATCACGTCAGGCTTGTCTACTAACCCTTCAACATTGATTGTTGAGTGAATTATGTATTTTGTTGTTACAGGACTTACTTTTCCCATTTTCTTTTCCTCCTATTTTATATAGAAACAGGTTTTGCAGACAGTGCTGCGTTTACATACATTTAAGTCATACAACCCATTTTTCGTTGTGTGATGATGAATGATAATCAACCTGTTCTATTTATGATCATGATCTTTTTGTTGCCTGACATTAACTCCCAAGTTTCACAGCCTGATAGTTTTATCGTAGCTTACTCGGGCCTTTCTCATGCCAGGCCTATGTAGCGTATAGTTTGCGGGGCAAATATCTTTATATACTTTACGAATTTTTTGGGTCACTTGCCAGTGAATTTTTTAATTCTTTTGCTTTTCTGAGCTGCCTTATCCTGTTTTCTTCTGCTGTTTCTTTTACAATAGTTTCCAGATATTTTTCACCCTCTTTTATAGGCTGTGCGCAGTTTACTGCTTCTATTGATACAATTGATGGAGTTTCCCTTTCTATGTATGCATCTATGCGAAATTCATAACTTTGAACGACAACATGGGGAAGGAGATTTTAGGTTCTATGATCTGCTGCTATTACTTTACCTACAGCAGTGCCTCCAGAGAGCCATAATTTTACATAATGTCCAACTAATTGTGCGTAACTGCCTTCCGGCTGCTTTTCTTTTGAGGTATCTAAAAATCCTACCATTGTAGTTTTTGGTGTAAGTGATTGTTTATAAATGTTACTACTCTTAAGAAATTAAGATAGAAAGGCTTATATTGTTGTTATATGTTTGAGTATCATGATAAAAACAGCTATTGTCGGATATAGAGGTTATCCCTCTGGTGGGGATGGAGACATGATATTGTGGTTTCCAAAAAGGATTTCCAGTCTATTTCCTGACATAAATTACTGCCATATTGATATTGTTGAGGATAGAAGAAAGAGCATTGACGCTGCTGTTGCTGAGTTGATTGCTTTGCGGCCTGATGTCCTCCACTATGCTAATTTTAGAGACACTTATACTGGTTTTGGATTTGAAAGGGAGTATATTTCATTAGTAAAAGAACTTTCAGACATTCCAATATTGCTTACTACAGGCCATGACAGGGGAGAGCAGATTGCAGCTGAATTTAACGTTGAATTCCTGAGAGTTCCCTTTATGCTGGAGACATATGCTGCTAAAATAAGGGGGCTTGCAGGAAAGCGTTAGATATTTAAACATCTTATTTTTACTAATTTTTATGGAAGGCGTTATTTCAAGTTTTAGAAGGGGAGTAAGGACGCAGAAAAAATACCAGATGATCATCAGGGTTGATGATATTACCAACAAGGAAAAGGCAAAATCCTTGATTAATAAAAATGTTCTTTGGAAAAGTTCTGGAGGGAAGGAGATAAAAGGGGTTGTTTCCAATATCCATG
>CAYXPX010000019.1:0-3892 GCA_964467335.1 Candidatus Woesearchaeota archaeon
GTAAAATTGGCAAAGTCGAGATTATGATATGATTTGTCAAGATGAATTTTTGAAAGGGATGGAGACGATTCAATTTTACGAACAATATGCTGTCTGACATACTTCTTGAAGTCTCTATTAAGAGTTTTTGTGTTTTCTAACCATACTTGCCACTTCTTTGGTTTCTCTTCGTTCATGTCAAAACCATCCTGAAAAATAATTCTGCTCCATCTATTAAGATATGGTCAAATATTACTTGTCTTGCCAAATTATTCTTCTTCTTAAACTCATCTAAGCCCATAAGATAGGGACTTATTTTTAAACCTGTCCTTCCATTTACTAAATCTACAATATCCTCTATTTTCTTAACATCACTTTGAGAAACATTCTCTTTTAGTAAAAGAAGATCGATATCTGACTTTTTTGTGGCGTATCCTTTTACTACTGAACCAAAAATGAGCATAACTGAATAATCCACATATTTCTCTTTGAGCATATCTAAAGCCCTTGCGAGTGTTTTATTTTTCGCTAGAAAAAGCAATGAGCGGTTATATTCAACCAAACCAAGCGTACTATACACTAAAGAACTTTTTTTAAACAAATAATATTTAACATTAGCTTCTGCACTTATCTCTAATATCCCATGCTTAACTAACTTTCTCAACACTCTTAAAGTCCTTGGACGAGTTAACTTGGCAACTTTAACTAATTCAGCAAAGTAATGCTTTTTGAAATCTAGAAAAACATCTAGTATTTTTACTTCAGCTAAACTTAACAATGTATGATTAACGTACATATCAGTACAAATAACGTACCTATATTTAAAGCTTACGATTTTGAACGCCAAAGCTCACAAACGTACGATGAAAGCCCACCTTATTTTTTGCCTCGCTCTACTCGTGTTCTAATCTCTAATTCATTTCAGAAAACTACGGCAGCCCCTACCTTCTCGGCGCTGAAAAAACTCTTTCGCTACTGCTCAAGTCACGCTGCGCTCTCGCTATCTTTCGGGGACGTTGCACTTCTCGCTATGCTCGACTTCACTTAACAGGTATTTTACAGCTCACTTCGCTCCGAGAACTTCGTTTAGTCGCATATTAAGTCCAATAGCGATTGCAATCGATAAACCATCCAGACAAACACTAACTTAATAAATATGCAATCTTTCTTTATATTATGAAAATAAAAAATGTCAAGATTGTTGTTTTCGTCCCATTGACTCATTGCGATAAAGTTAGAAAAGCAATTGGAGATGTGAATGAAGGAGTTATTGGAAATTATTCTTATTGCTGTTTTTCTTCAAGAGGAATTGGCAGATTTAAACCAAATAAAAAAGCCAATCCATATATTGGAAAAGCAAATAAATTAGAAAAAGTTGAAGAAGAAAAAATTGAATTTATTTGCCCAGGAAAAACTGCTAAGAAAGTTATTGATGCAATAAAAAAAGTCCATCCTTATGAAGAAATCGCTTTTGATATTTATCCTTTATTGGACGAAAACGAATTATAATTTCTAAGAGTTTGTCTTCCAGCCATTAAAATAGCAATCGCTACTCCCTCGCAACTTCGTTTAAGCCAAACGTTAGTTACAATTTAGAGTTCTGGCTAAACAATAGTCAAATCAAAGATTTGAAGAAATAATAAAAAAGAGGTTGGCGTCTGAACTGTAAATTAATTATAATCTTGCTTCAAGTTCCATATTTGCAGTTCGCATTATGTGTCCTTGGTCAACACGATGGTTCATATCATATAATCTGCTACAAAAAAATATTTTGCCATCTATAGCAACAGCTGAAGTTTTAACTGGCAAACCACAAACATAATCCATTCCAAATAATTCATCACCTGTATATCTTCTAGTCCTAACTATGGTGCCTCCATCATCTGGGGATAGTAAATAAGAAAAATATGGCGCTAAAAATTCATTTGTCGGAAGATCTTGAGATTGTCCTGGTAATGGATTTTTCATTGCTGATGCAATATAGGCTTGCCTTGCAATCTCATATAAAATATTTTTTATTGGAGCACGACCTTAAACAACTTCAGTTAAACCGTCTTCTCTTTCATCCTGTGTAAATACAGCTTCTGGTAATTCGTACATTTTCAATTCACCTTTTATATAGTCATAACATCAAGGTTTGCATTAAGATTTTTTCCCAATTCTGCAGCAAGAATTATCGTATCATTGTAATCATCTAAAGTAGGCACAGCATATTTCATTATCTCAGCCACAGCCAGCTGGTCAAGCTCGTCTATTATTTCATCAACATATCCCATAGGAATTTAAGCAGTCAAAAAGCATTTATAATGATTTATTTTCTTTAAGATAGGTTTTGAAAGCAATAAATTTAGATGAACAAAAAATCCCTTAATAATAAGCTTAATAAACCATCTTTTTCATTTACCCTATCATGACAAAATATAGAAAGCCAATCTTAAACTTAGCGAAGAAATATTATGATCAATTAAATGAAGAAGATTTTAGTCATGATTTGAATCATATTCTAAGGGTTGAAAGATTGGCCATGAGAATTGCTAAGACTGAAAATGCAGATATAGAGATAATTGAGGCATCTTGTTTATTATTTGACGTTGCTAGAATTTTAGAAGATCATGGCAAGGTTGAAGACCATGCTGAAGAAGGAAGTAAAATTGCAAAAAAAATTCTAGAAAAGATTGATTTTCCAACTGAGAAAATTGATGCAGTATGCCATGCAATTTTAGTCCATAGAAAAAGCAAAGGAAGAGAACCAAAATCAATTGAAGCAAAAATTCTACAAGATGCAGATTATTTGGATGCATTAGGCGCGATTTCTATTACCCGAGTGATAGCAAGTTCTTTACAATCACGGAAATATAAAAGACCAATACATGTTGAACATCCGTATGATGGGAAAGAAATAAAATCCGCAATACATTATCTTCTTCACAAGCTGGAACATCCAAAGCTACAACCAAACAAATTTCACACTCAACTTGGCAGACAATTAGCAAAAGAAAGATTTAATTTTATAAAAGAATTTACTGAGAGATTTATTGATGAATGGAACGGCAAAAGATAATTTAACAAACGGGTTTTCCTGCCTTAATTTTTATTCTTAACAAAACTAGCCATAAGTAAACTTTCTGTCCCTGTTTTTGTTGAATTTATAAGTTTTCAAAAATTCCCTCTTAAAATCTGCAAATTCATTATTTTTAATGGCCTTTCTGCAGCCTTTCATTAAGTTTTGTATGAAAAACAGATTATGTATGTTCCCGTATCTGTCTCTTATGGTTTCATGGGTTTTGTATATGTGGTGGATAAATGCCCTGCTGAATTTTTTACAGGTATAACATTTGCAGTTGTCATCCAGGGGGTTTTCATCGTTCCTGTACATGCTTTTTGTAATGTCGATTTTACCGGATTTTGTGAATATTCCGCCGTGCCTTGCATTCATTGTGGGATATCTTGAGTCAAAGCAGTCTATCCCAATGTTTACAGCCTCCAAAATGTCTTCAGGTGTTCCTGCGCCCATAAGATATCTCGGTTTTTCATGGCTTATATGTTTCACGCACGCTTTTATGTTCTTTAAAGTTAAATCCCTGCTCTCTCCGATGCACAATCCTCCAAGCGCAACGCCGTCAAAATCAAGATTATTAATGAATTTCGCGCTCTTCTCCCTTAAGTCCATGAAAGTTCCGCCCTGGCATATGCCAAACAGCAATTGTTTTTTATTTTTGTGTGCCTTCAGGCATCTCTCTGCCCAGTTATGGGTTATTCCAACAGCTTCTGCAATTTTATTTTTATCATTGCCATAGAAGTGCGGGACAAAATCAAGGGCCATTGCAACATCAGCCCCAATATCTTCCTGGATATTAATCACGTTTTCAGGCCCGAAAAAATTCCTGCTGCCGTCACAGGGATTCTTAAAATA
>CAYXPX010000019.1:3902-13162 GCA_964467335.1 Candidatus Woesearchaeota archaeon
TGTTCCCTGGACCAACCATTTTACACCGCCGATTTTCTTTGACTCACGTTCAAAGATTTCAATAAACAAAGCGCCGATCATTTTCCGTTTTTGTTCCGGGTTCGTGATGCCCCGTAAGGCCTGAAAAAATTCCTGCTGCCGTCAAAGGGATTCTTAAAATAAACGCCGTCTTTATTGTGTTTATGAAAAAAGCTTTTGCTTAAAATCTGAAAACCGCCAGAATCAGTAAAAATTATTTTATCCCATTTCATAAATTTGTGTATGCTGCCAAAATTTTTTATGACATCCATGCCTGGTTTTAAAGAGAGGAGAAATGCATTTGCGATTATTGCCTCTGTTCCTAGATCTTTTAATTCTTCAGGACTGACCTGTTTTGCTGTTCCTTTTGTGGCTATTGGCATAAAGAATGGAGTTTCTATAACACCATGTTGTGTCTTTAGTTTCCCGTATCTTGCCCCTGAATCTTCTGAAATTAGTTTAAACATACAAATAGTTAATTACACTGTTTTAAAAAGTTATTCATGAAAAATAATAAGAAATTATAAACATTTAAACTTATAGCCTAGTGCTGAAGGGAAAAAAGCGGAAATTTTATTATTAAAACTACTTTGTAGGTAAGGGCGGAAGTCTTTTCGCCAGATCTGAAGCAGGGACCATATGTTTTGGAATTTCAGGATTATCTCTATATGTACTATATCCTACCCACTCACAATAATAATAATCATTTCCCAATGAAACAATTCTTGTTTCTGTATAAGGGTATATATTTAATTTACGTAGCTCTTCAAAGAATTTATCTCCACTTATGACTTTTTCTTTTGTAGGTGATAAAATCATATAGACCCCCCCATTAAAACCATAAAGATGCCCAAGTTGAACTTTCTTTAAATCAATACTATATATTTTTCCACGTACAGAGATTGTTGTTTCACCCTTACTGCTTAATGCCTCTAAAATTCTAGCTCTTAAATCCACTGCATATCTAATTATGTGATGCATCTCTCTGCTTGTGCTATCTGAATCATCATCAATTTTCTCAAATTCATGTTGTATTGCCTCTAAGTCTCTTTTTAGTTCCATTAATTTCTTTTTATCTTTAGAACTAAACGGTTTCGTAGTTTCTCTTTCAAGTCTATCAGCAAGATCTCTTGCCTTTACAATTAAAGTTTTGAGATCTTTTTCTGTAACCGTTTTAGACTTTTTAGCTAATAAGTACGCAGCATGTGAACTTTGTAATTCCCTAAATGCGTTATAACTTTGTGAACTTAATGCATGGGCTGTTCCAGAACTACCTAATGCAGTAATAAAAGCAAGTGTTTTTAAAAGTCCAAATCTTTTTCTAGCCATGATCTTTTATTATATTTTAAGTATATTAAGTTAACGTATCTTATAAAACCTCTCTGCAAACCTGCACCTTGCATGCAGTCCGCAGAAAAACGCCCTTAAAATCACAGGAAGCATTAATGTATAAATGAAAACTTTCTGGCTCCTGAATTTCTTCATAGCTTCTATTTTCTTTCCAAAAGTTTTAGAAACGTCAACATATATTCTTGGGGTAGTTTCGTTAAGGACATTCCAGACCTCAAAAACATAAACGCTTATTTTTTTCTTTGGATCTACTGAATCAAGGGCATCAAAAACAGCCTTGTTTACTGCCTTATGGTCAGGATGCGGATCAAATTTAGAATGTGTAAAGATAGTTTTTGGTTTATAATGATTTATTATGTTTTTTACTGCCATCTTTACTTTTGCTTTTTTTATTTCTTCCTGCAGTTTCATATCATGGAGCCCAAAGAAAAGGGTTAATTTGCACCCAATAAACTCCCCTATTTTTTTAGCTTCCTCTCTTCTGCTTTCGCTGATGTACTTCTCTTTTAGCCATGGACTACTTTTTTCTCCGCTGCTAAAAATTACACCAATAACCTCTTTTCCTTCCTGCTTGTATTTTGTGATAGTTGCTCCCATCCCAATTTCAAGATCATCAGCATGGGCCCCAAAAGCAACAATTATTTCCTTGCCGTTTTTCATTTTTAATTGTATGCGCCGAGTGGGATTCGAAATCGCGCTTAGTTGACCTAAGTCCCGCGTCACCAGCTTGGAAGGCTGGGATAATGACCACTATATGATCGGCGCATTAAATAAAGTCCACTGCCTAGAATTATAAATCTTTCGCTGGTTTTTTATCGACAAATATTTACACTAGATTAAATTACAAATTAACAGCGTTAACTTAATAAACAAAACAAAACAAATAAAACCATGTATTACAAAAAAGAGGCAGAGGAAGTACTGACAGAATTAAGTACCTCGCTAGAAGGTCTCACAGAAAAAGAAGTTTCTCTAAGAATAAAAAAATACGGAAAAAATGTTATACAGAAGTTCAAGACAGTCTCTCCTCTTAAAATATTTATGGGCCAGTTCAGGAGCTTTATAATTTACATTCTTCTGGCTGCAGCAGTGCTTGCTTTTGTTCTTGGAGAAAAAATAGATACAATAGTCATTTTTGCAATTGTGATAATAAATGCTTTTCTAGGATTCTTTCAGGAATTCAAGGCAGAAAAATCAATAGAGGCGCTAAGAAAATTGTCAACGCCGACAGCAGTTGTAACAAGAAACGGAAAAACAATAAAAATAGGGTCTGCTGAAATAGTTCCTGGTGATATTATTGTAATAGAAGAAGGGAGCTACATTCCTGCAGACGCAAGGCTGGTAGATGTTGCAGAATTGAAAGTTGACGAGTCAACATTGACAGGCGAGTCAAATCCTGTTAAAAAGTCTGTTGAAGCAATAAAAAAAGATGCAATAATCTCTAACCAGTGCAACATGGTATTTGCAGGCACAGTTGCTGTCAGGGGAAGGGCAAAGGCAGTCGTAACATCAACAGCAGCATATACAGAGCTTGGAAAAATAGCAAGGGAAATACAGTTTGCAAAGGAAAAGGAAACTCCCCTGCAGAAAAAGCTCAGCAAGCTTGGTATAAATATAACATTTGCAATATTGTTAATCGCAGCAGTTATTTTTGTTCTTGGATTTTTTCGCGGAACATCTTTTGTGGATTCAATACTCACAGCAATAGCTCTTGCAGTCGCAGCAATCCCTGAGGGGCTTCCGGCAGTTGTAACAATAACTCTTGCAATAGGCACGCAGAGAATGCTTAAAAAAAACTCCCTTGTCAGAAGGCTCTCTTCTGTTGAGGCATTGGGCAGCGTAAACGTCATTTGTTCTGATAAGACAGGCACTCTGACAAAAAATGAGATGACTGTAACAAAGATATTCACAGACAATAAATTGATTGATGTTACAGGAAGCGGTTATGAAATAAAAGGTGAATTTATATTTAAGGATAAAAAAATTTCCCCAAAAGAGCTGGAAAAGCTTATGCAGGTTGCCTCATTATGCAATAATGCTTCTGTTGACGGCCCGTCAGATCCGACAGAAAAAGCGCTTCTTGTCGCGGCAAAAAAAGCAGGCTATGAAACAAAATCCAGAAGATTAAAGGAAATTCCCTTTAGTTCAGAAACAAAATTTATGGTAACTTTAGACAAAATTGGCGAAAATCTGGAGTACAATCTTAAGGGAGCTCCGGAAATAGTAATAAAAAAATGCACTAAAATATTTGTAAACAGCAGGGAAATAAGATTGTCTGAAAACGCAAAAGAAGAAATTCTAAAAATTTATGAAAGTATGGCCTCGCAGGCTCTTCGTGTTTTGGGCATGGCTTTCTCTAGAAACGACAAAGATTATGTTTTCGTTGGCCTGATGGGCATGATAGATCCGCCGAGAGATGAGGTCAAGTATTCCATAAAATTATGCGAAAAAGCAGGCATTAAGGCAGTGATGATAACTGGCGATCATGCAGTCACAGCAAAGGCGATAGCAGATGAAATTGGGATAAGGGGGGATGTTGTCACAGGCGATGAGCTTGAAAAAATGCGCCCTGATGAATTGGCAGGCATTGTAGAAAATGTAAGTATCTATGCAAGGGTAAGCCCGCAGCATAAGGTAAAAATCCTGGAGGCTCTCAAGAGCAAAAATAAGATAGTTGCAATGACAGGCGACGGCGTGAATGATGCTGTTGCATTGAAGAATTCTGATGTTGGTGTAGCAGTAGGGTCAGGAACAGATGTGGCAAAAGAAGCCTCTGACATAGTTCTCATGGATGACAACTTTGCATCTGTTGTGGCAGCAGTAAGGGAGGGCAGGGGTATTTACAACAATATTAAAAAATTTATTGGTTATTTGTTTTCGTGCAATTTGGCTGAGGTTCTTGTCATATTTATCTCGTTGCTTATAGGCCTGCCCCTGCCTTTGATAGCAGTCCAGATACTTTGGATGAATCTGCTGACAGACGGGCTTCCTGCTCTTGCCCTTGGTGTTGACAAAGTAAGAGGAGATGTAATGGAAAAAAAGCCGCGCAACCCAAAAGAAAAAATAATAAACAAAAAAGACTTTGCTTTTCTCCTGATTCAGGGGATAGCCATGACAATTCTTGTTGTCTCGCTGTTTGCATTTTATCTGACAAGACAGGCCATTGGCTACAGCCAGACAATTGCATTCTCCTCATTAGTAATCCTCCAGCTGTTTAATGCAGTAAATTACCACACAGGATCATCAAGATTCTTCAGTAAGGATTTATTTTCAAACAGGTTTTTATGGCTTGCAGTTGCAGCATCCTTCCTGCTTCAGATTTTCGTGGTATATGTATTAAATGATTTCTTCAGGACAACTCCGCTCCTGATTTTTGACTGGGTTTTGATATTTATCGCTGGATTTATAATGATCATGGTGCAGGAAGTAACAAAAATCTTTGTGAAGCCTGATTACTAGCGCTTCTTTGCAGGCATTTTCTTAGCAGCCTCTTTTTTTTGGTTTTCTATGCTCTCAAAAACAGAATTTATCTGGTCTTCCTTCCATCCCTTTGACTTCAGTGCATTAACTATATTTTGTTTTGCAACATTCTTGCTCATGGCATTTAAAATAAAGCTGCTTACAGCATGGTAATCTCTCTCATTCTTAAACATTCGTCTTGCGCCCATGTGTGTTATCTTTCTAAAAAATCCGCCCCTGAAGAAAAATCCAAAGTAAACAATTAATCCTATGGCAATTGCAGCAATTAAAATTATTATGTACATTCCAGCATTTGAAGGCTTGCAGTCATCAGGGCAGCTCTCTGAATTTTCATCAGCCTCGCATAGGTTGTTTCCGCATTCAGACTTAACTAAAATATCAGCTTCTTCCCCAAGAACTTCAATGCTCTCAAGGTCAGCAGGAAGAACAGCAGTCCTTGCCTGAATCGCCTGTACAAGATTTGCTGATCCAACAGTGTAAATCAGCCTGCTTGTAAATGGGAAACTGTAGGCATTTGGTGTAGGAGATGTAAAGTTTCCTCCAGTAAAAACATCCCTGATTTGCAGCCCGAACGGCAGAAGCTCATAAATCTTCGCGCCGCTTCCAATAATATCTTTTTTTATGAGAATAAAGCTCTCAGCCTCTCTCTCAGGATATTCTATGGTAACAAGCCTTGCTTCAGCATTTACAGTAATTGATTCCTGGGCAAAGAACATTTTGTTCCTTCCATTCTCTGTTGTAAATTCGCAGCATGTTGGCAGCTGGTTCACGCCTGTAATTCCTCCGTTAAATGTCAGGCTGTCCACTCTTATGCCCAGCGGAACATTCATTGAAATCTCGCTGACCCTCTGTCTTATTGGTGTTGATCTTGTGCTTACATTTGTTGCATTTAAAGAAATTCTGTTGTATTCTGAAAGCAGGCTGTCAAGTTCCGCCTGAAATCCTGTAAGTTCTGCTCTTAGTCCAAGAACATCTGCAGTGTCAGAAACCTTCTGGGAACTTCCTTCAAGGTTGCTTAAAAATAAGTTTATTGCCTGTTTTGTTTCGTTTATCAGGTCACTAGTGCTCACGCTGACATTGCTTACTATTACAATAAGGCTGTCTATTCCGCTTATGCCTTCAGAGTCAGTGACCCTGAGTTTTACCCTGTAGTTGCCGGGTGTTAAATAAAAATGTGTTGCTGTTGCCATGCTTTTTGTATTTCCATCGCCAAAATCCCATGAGTAGGATAAAATGCTTCTGTTTTCTGCAGGCCTTGAAGATGTGCCGTCAAATGTAATCTCCTCATTAATTCCAGGGTTGAAAGGTCCGTATCTTATAAAAGCTGAAGGAGCGTGTACAACGCTGAAGTTAATCTCGTTGCTTGAAACTCCGCTTAAAGCAGCGCTCAGTATGTAATTTTCTCCAAGGGCAGCAGGTGATTTTACATTCTCCAATGAACTTAAATCAACAATAACATTGCCTTCATATCTGGCTGATTCAGGAAGCAGGGTAATAAGATGGAATTGCCTCTCTTCAACGCTTGATGTGCCATGGAGCATATAATCAAGATCAAGATTGCTTAATGTTAATCCATTGCCGCTCTCAAAGCTTGCATTTAATGGGACAATCATGCAGTTTTCAGCGCATCCTTTAAGCCCAAGCATATATTCATTAAGAAATTCAGGATTAAGACTGACATCAGCAGTCCTGCCTGCACCTAAAACTGTTGCATATGTTATGTAATCTCCATATATATAAAAATTCCATTCAGATTCTACGCCAGATATTAATCCATTGCCGCTCCCGTCTTCATTTACTCTTATGGAAAACAAGTTGCCCAGCTCTTCTGTCTGCTCTGCAGGAAATACGCATAAATACTGCTCTGTTGTCTGGGGTATATTTTTTTCAATAACAGCATACTCTTCGCCAAATGATGTGCCTATGTCTGCATTTGATATTGTCTTGCATGGATTTTTATCATCGCATATTGGATAAGCAATATCGCCTCCAATATCAATCATGCTCACATTCAATCCAACTGTTGTTCCTGGATTTTTTTTGACTATTGTTTTAATCCTGTACTTTCCTGAAGCGCTCACATTCATATTCTGGCAGTAAACTCCGACAGAAGAAATTCCTATGCTTAATCCGTTTGTATTTAAGTTTCTTAAGTGCGGCCTTTCCATCCCTCTCCAATCTCTCTCATTTCCCCTGTACTGGTAAACTAAATCTTTTCCTATGAATATTCTGGGATTATTAACAGGACCCCTGTCTGCGTTGATTCTAAAACTTGCTCTGTCTATAACAACATCTCCAGGCTCCCTTGGATTTTCAGCACTTCCTCTCAGGTCAAAGCCTGCCTTTATCTGGTTGTTTAAGACAGAAACACTGCCTGATTTTTCTGCTGAATCATATGCCTCTGCCAGAATTTCAATGTTATTAAGGGCGCCTGCACTGTTCAATGCCTCTTCAAGTGTTATTGAGCTTAGCGTGCCTGCTGAATTAAATATTATCCCCTCGCTGAGTGAAAGTGCCTCTGTAAAGTTAAATTTCAGGAAGCCGTCAAAAACACTGCCAGGCCCAATTTTGTTATTTTCAAGGCTCAAATGCAGGTTAACTGAATATGCAGCGCTGACAAACAAGAATAGCATCACTAAAATTATGCCTCTTTTAGCAGATTCCATTGTTATTCTAGTGTTAAATTTGCTTTAAAATCTTTCCTTTTTTGCTTCCAATTATCCTCGCCTTGCAATCTGTAAATTTTTCATAGCCGTGCGCGTCATAAAGAAAGACAGCAAGGGAAGAAACCTCTGAATGCGGCTGGTTTGTTACGCTTAAATTTAAGTCTGCGATATCATAAAATTCTCTTTCAACCTTTTCTCCGCCTACAACAACAATCATATTTTTATTCTTCAGCTTGTTTTTATATTTTTTAAAGTCTTCTCCATAGACAGTCAGATGCACAATCAAAAATCCATTGTTCTTTTTTTCTTTTAAAAGTCTGATGCCGTTCTCAGTATGCCCTATATTAAACGGCCCGCCAAACTTTTCAGTGATTTTGTTCACACTGTCCTCAAGATTTGAGTCCCTTTCGCCTGAGTAATAAATTTTAACTGCCCCAAATGCCCTTGCAGTCAGGGCAACATGCGTGGTTATCCTTTTGTCTCTTGCAATCCTGTGATTTAATCTTAATACTTCTATTTTCATACAGAGTGTATAGAAAGGGTATTTTTAAATTTTCTGAAACTGCTAAGACAATAAGAGCTGACATCTATTGTAAATTATTGTCCTATAACTTACATGGTTATTTTATTTGAGACTCGGGACAGAGCCCACAAAGCTCAAAAATTGGGTAAATATTAACTACCAAAGACTTTTCGGAATTTTTGGAAGATTTTCGGAAAAAATTAGATAAACATTATAAACCATAAAAATCAATAGTTATTATGAACTACCTTTCTTATAATGATATTAAAAGAGGATTAAAACTACCTGGGGTTCTTACTAAGGAATTAGCAGAAGAAACCGGTATACATATAGGTGATGGTTACATGAATATTTGTAAACATAAAACCGGGACTAAATATTGTTATTCAATTTGTGGAGGTTATGATGATGAGTTATATTTCAAAGAATTTGTTTTACCTTTAACGGAGAGATTATATAACCTAAAACCTTCCATATATAGAGCAAAGCATAGAAAAGCTATAACATTGCATTTCCAATCGAAAGGATTATTATACTTTAAGAATTCTTTAGGGTTACCTCTTGGAAAAAAAGACAACATAAAAATACCAACTATAATCTCAAATTCAAAATTTAAATCAGATTTCATTAGGGGTTTGTTTAGTACTGATGGTTGTTTATCATTTAAAAGAAAGTATCATAAACTAAATTATTATCCTGTATTAGACATATCTAGTAAAAGCTCAAGATTGATTATACAGGTATCTAATATATTAGATAAAATGGGATTCACTACATCTAAAGTTATAGATTCTTGGAGCAAAGATAGTCATGGAAAATTATGTAAAACAAGCAGAGTGTTTCTTTATGGAAGAGAAAATATTTTCAAATGGGTAAAAGTTATAGGCTTTTCTAATCCCAAACACCAATACAAATTTGATTTCTGGAATAAATATGGAGATCTTCCTAGAGACTGGAAAAAAGCCCTCGGCGGAATTTGAATCCGCAACCTTATCCTATTTGTTGTGTATACCAAGGATATGCTCCACCAATTAAGCTACGAGGGCATTAAGATAAGAAGTTCTTTGCTTATTCTTAAACTATCTCTAAACTTATTAGCAAATTTCATAAAATTGACCTTGTGGACCATCTATAAATATCTTTTCAACGCAATCCCCCGAAGGGGTTATGCGGGGGACAGGATTTGAACCTGCGTAGAGACTAACTCACAGGATGTCCCATGA
>CAYXPX010000020.1:0-2143 GCA_964467335.1 Candidatus Woesearchaeota archaeon
TTTTATGATTTATTTTATTCCCACTGAGAAGTTTATGTACTGCTACTTCTTGTTTTGTCCATATGCTTCTTATTCTTGACATGTTAAAGCTCCTCTGCTCTTTTGTAAGATTGTCTGCCATAATTTATATAGACACAGAAACAATGTTTATAAACAATCTCCTTTATTTAAACCCATGAAAGTCCTCACAAAATCAGATTATCTAATAGCTTTAGAATGCCCAAGATTCTTATGGAATAAGGTTTATCATCCTGAAAAGATAAAAAAGCCCACCATGGCAGAACAATTCAAATTTGATGACGGAACAAAAGTCGGCATTGAAGCGCAGAAACTATTCACAAAAGGAATAGACTTATCAAAATACAGCTATACTAAAAACATAAAAAAAACAAAAGAAGCATTAAAGGAAAAAAAGCCTTTGTTTGAGGCAGGTTTTGAATTCAACAACTGCTTCTCTAGGGCAGACATTCTTGTCCCGAATAAAGACTGCTGGGATATAGTAGAAGTCAAGGCAGCAACAAAAACAAAAGACATCAATGTTCATGATATTTCATTCCAAAGATATGTCTATGAAGGAAATGGATTAAAAATAAAAAACTGTTATATAATGCATCTGAATAAAGAGTATTTTAGAAAAGGAGAACTGAATCTTAAAGAATTATTTGAGAAGGATGATGTTTCGAAAGAATCAAATGAACTTATCAAGAATATTGAAAAAAGTATCAAAGGGGTATTTGTCTTTCTAGCTTCAACTAATCCTCCAAAAGCAGGACTCACAATAAATTCAGTAATAAAACAAGGACATCATGACTGCAAAATAGAAAACTGTCTTGAACTTCCTGAAAATAATGTATTCTGCTTATATCGTGGCGGAAAAGTAAGCTGTGAGCTTTATGATCAAGGAGTAGAATTAATTAAGGATATTCCAGACAATACTAAAATAAATTACAAACAAAACATACAAAGAGAATGCGAGAAAACAGGAAAGGTTCATGTTGACAAGGGAGAAATAAAAGAATTTCTTAAAAAGTTAAAATATCCTTTGTATTATCTTGATTTTGAAACATTTTCAACAGCAATACCGCTATTTGATGGAACAAAAACATATTCACAGGTTCCTTTCCAGTATTCTCTGCATGTACAGAAAACAGAAGGTTCTGAGGCTGAACATTATGAATTTTTGTATGACGGAAACAATGATCCAAGAAAAGAATTTATAGACTCATTGCATAAAGTTCTTGGAGATAAAGGAACAATAGTTGTTTATAGTCAATCATTTGAAATAAACAGAATGAAAGAATTGGGAGAAAATTTTTCAGAATACAAAAAATGGGTTGAAAGCATCCCCTCAAGAATTGTTGATTTGTTGATTTTATTCAGGGAATTTAGTTATTATAATCCCAAACAGCAGGGAAGCGCTTCAATTAAAAAAGTTCTTCCTGCACTCACTGGGAAAACATACAAAGACATGGCAATATCTGACGGAGGAACTGCATCAGTTGAATTCTTTAATGCACATTATACTAAATGCTCTAAAGAGAAAAAAAAGCAGGTAAGAGAAGACTTACTGAAATACTGCGGACTTGATACAGAAGGGATGGTTTGGATTGTAAACCAACTCAAAGAAATTATAGGGGGTAAAGGTAAATTTTAAATAGGAGACTTATTTTAATAAAAAAATGATACAATCTGCAAAAGATATCCCGATCCATGAATTATTCTCTCCAGAATTAGCCATAAAATATGTTATTCCAAAGTATCAAAGAGAATATACGTGGAAAAAAGAAAATTGGGATGATCTGTTTAATGATATAATAGGAGAGAATGGTTCTGAAGAAGGACCATTTTTAGGGTCAATAATATGTGTTAATAAAACTACAGAAACAGTTCTCAGTCCAGTATTAGAAATAATTGACGGGCAACAAAGGTTAACTACACTTTCTCTTTTGTATGCGGCCATTCATGCAAGATTATCTATAGAAAAAAGAGAAGATGTTGAATTTAGATCAGACTTAATAAATTTGAAATATAGGTTAGTCCAAAAGAAAAAAACAAAAGAGACAAAGCTGGAATTATCTTATCACAATAATAATTTTGAAGATTACAAAGAAATCTTAAAGGACTATGGGATATTGGATGTAAA
>CAYXPX010000020.1:2153-10427 GCA_964467335.1 Candidatus Woesearchaeota archaeon
AGGAAGACCTAAAAATCTAGGAAATAAGAGATTATACAGAGCTTATTCTTTCTTTTCAACAAAACTAGAGTCATATCCTTTTAATGAAGTTAGAAAGTTATTAGATAAAATTAACTCTTCCCATATAATTAAAATAGAAGTAAACACTAATGCAGACGCTTTTAATCTATTTGAAAGTATAAATAATCGGGGAGTGCCTTTATCAGCCATAGATTTAATAAAAAATAGTTTGCTTTCAAATCTTGAAAAAAACAAATCAAGAACTATGGATGATGCTTTTGAAGAATGGAAGGTAGTTATTGATAATTTAACAGAAGATCCGAAAATCCAAGAGAGATTTTTAAGGCATTACTACAATGCATTTAAACATAACGAAAAAATTAAAGTAAAAATAAAAGAGGGAAAGGCGACAAAATCAAATTTAATTAACATATATGAACAATTAATAAAAAAAGATGCTCTTGCATTGCTTAATGATCTTAAAAGTAAGTCATATACATTTGGCAGATTTATAAATCCTGAAGAAACTGATGAATTGTATAGGGAGTTTACTGATTTAATACATATTGGTGGAGCACCATCATATATATTCATTATCTTTTTGTTAACTGAATTTAAAAATAATAAAGAATTATTAAAAGAAACTATCTCTTTCTTAAACAAATATTTTGTTAGGAGAAGTTTAACAGATTATCCTGCTACGAGGAATTTGGATAACATATTTATAGGGTTAGTAGAAGAATGTGAGAAAAATAAAAAAGGCATTAGTCTTGGAATAATAAAAAATTTCTTAACAAATCCAGAAAGATATGCCAGTGACGATATTTTTAGGGAAAAGTTAGAGAGTAATATTTACGAAATCAATAGTGAGGCAGCTAGATATATTCTTTGTAAGATAGAGGAAGAAAATTTTACAAAAGAAAGTGAAATAGATCTCTGGAGAAGAGAAAAAGAGAAATATGTTTTTACAATAGAGCACATACTGCCGGAAGGAGAAAGACTTCCAAAAGAATGGATAAGTATGATAGCGAATGGGGATAAAGAAGAAGCTAAAAAGTTGCAGGAACAATTTGTGCATAAATTGGGGAATCTTACTTTAACAGCATATAATTCTAATCTTTCAAACCTTTCATTTGATAAAAAAAGGGATAGAAAGGACAAAAAAGGCAAAAATATAGGTTATAGAAATAATTTATATTTAAATGGAAAAATCTATCCATTACATAATAAAAAAGAATGGGTTATTGAAGATATAGAAAAAAGAACCAGGATATTGATTGATGAAGCATTAAAGTTATTTTATTGATTTTATAATTGTTGAAAGATTGAATGATTTAATCAAGTAATTAAATATCTAGAACATTTATCTAATATTTTAGAGAACACATTATCTAGTTCTTCTACAGACAAATCGTTTGATATTAATGATACAAACTTTCTTTTGTCTATATTTATTTTTGCTTCTTGGCATTTTTTTGAAACATAACTATAAATCCTTTTTCCAGACAATTCTTCATCAGTTAAATTAATTTTACCGTCAGAAATTATTTTTATTGTGGCTATTATCCTATTTATTGGGTAATAATCCTCCAATTCACCTTTTTCTAGTAAAAATAAGTTATCAACAAGAAAACCTTGTTTTATTAAGCCTTCTTTGTCTTTTATAAAATCGCTATCTCCCATAACAATTAATGGAATATCAACAGTTTTCTTAATAAACTTTTCAAATAATATTATTCTGTCTTTACCATTAGTTGGATATATTGACATCCCTTTGATTAGTAACTCTGGTCTCGATTTTCTTATGATATTTTCCATAAATATCTTATCAGTCTCACCTTCTACAAGCATTACAACGTTAGAATTAATTAGGCTGTCGCTAGGTTTTATGTTAAGTTCCTCTTTTATTAACTTTATTTCTCCAATATTTATTTCCATCAATTCAGATTTTAATTCTTTTTTAACAAGGAGTAAATTTGATGTTATTGAATCAATAAATATTGGAGAATGTGTTGCAATTAAGATTTGTTTAGTTTTTGAGTTTTCCTTCAAGAAAGTTAATAACTTTCTTTGGCCTTCTGGATGTAAATGAATTTCTGGTTCTTCTATTAAAAATATACAATCATCGCGTGCAATTATATTTGTAACAATTATTAATATATCAATTAGACCGGAACCACAATCAGTTATAACAGAATCGAAATTATCCTCGCTATTTATTTCCTTAATAGATAAATCCACATTATTAGAATCTAAAAATACATCAAGCTTAAATTCTGGCATTATCTTAATCAAAGCCTCTTGAATTTTTTTAAATCTCCAAGATTCCAGCCTATCCATTTTTAGTTTATGCAAATAATTTTTTATATCTCTACCATCAAAAGATTCTTTTATATTTATATTTAAGGACTCCTCATTTTTTATGCCACGATCCGCAGGTATAAACACAAGTTTATCTCCTAACTTTTCTAGTGATATTCTTCTATCAATTTTAGGACTAATTAAGTCTATATTATAGCTCATGTGCTCTTCCTGATCGTTTATTATTTTAGCACTTACCTTCAATTCATCACATTGAAAACCAGCGCCAAATAATTGATCTATAATTTCTATTTCTTCTATTTTAAAATTAGCTTCAATTTTTATTGGGTCTTTTGGATTATTTCTATACCAAAGTGATTTATCTATATTTACACCACTCTTTCCATTCTTTATTATAAAAAATAATAATTTTATTGATTTAAATATATTGGATTTCCCACTATTATTCTTTCCTATTAGTATTGTTAACCCTTGTTTATAGTGGAGATCTAGTTGTTGCCAACTTTTGAAATTTGTTATTTTAAAATTTAGTAGTTTCATTTTTCTCACCAATTCAGTTTGTTTAATATTTTTCCTTCTTCCAAAGAACCAAGGGGATTAGTAATAAGATGTATAAATTCTCTTAAATAATTATAATTTTGTTGTAATAGTATTTCTCCATTTTTACATTGGTTTATTATTTTATTGAGTATAGTTTGAACATTATTAATAATATTTAAATCCTTAGTCCATTCTGAATTTAATCCAAATTCTTTTTCTATTCCTTCTCTCAATTCAGTAGCCTTACATTTTTCTAATACATTTGTTATAGTATCATTATCATCCAATTTCCAACAAACAATACTTCCTTCCTCTATCTCTTTATTAAGTATATTTTTAAAAAATTCAGATTCCTTATCAATTTTTAAAACAATTTCAATTTTTACCCTACCCATAGGATACAATAATATAGAGTATTCTCCATTTTTAATCAAGTCTTCATTTACAAACTTATTTATAATTCTTTTACCAGCCAGATATAAGGTTTTACCATCAACTTGAAAATAATGTCCAATAGGATAAACATTTATAGTTAAGATAGTCATTTTATATTCTCCCAAGCCTCAACAAACACTTCGTGCTTTTCCTTGTCATGTTCTTCAATTATCTGTTTCCATTTTGATAATAATTTTCCTATCTCTTTTTTACTGTCAAAATCTCCTGAATAGGTCTTTATTTCCTCTTCAAATGATTCTATAGTTTCGTCTACTGTTAATGGATCAAGATTTTTTTTAACAAGACCGACTTCATAGTTTTTTACTAAGCTTATAAAATTCTCGTTCTCTGAGAGTTTATTGAGTATGTTTTCAGCATCTTTTTCTTTTGTTCTTTTCTTTTCAGGTATTATTTCACACCCAGTAGAATGAATTAGCCAGGAATCTTTTTTCAGACGCTCTGCAACAATCTTTGCAAAATTCTCCCAGTTTATCTCAAAGTTCCTAAATCTCCCTTTTTTACTTTTTAAGAACAATATGCCTGCCTTTTCAAGCCTTACCAGTTGTTCCCTTACATTTGAATATGCTAGTTCCAGTTCATCAACAATCTCGCTGGGAGTAACTTCCCTGTTCCTGCCAGCTATCACAAAAAATACATCGCTTCATTATTTAATATTGTCAGGCTGGTTGATTTTCTTCCCATATTTAAAGTATGGATATTGCCTGTTTATAAATATTTATGTTGTTTATTATATATTATTTACGTTAATAGATTATTGGCACGTAAAGTTTAAATACTTATAGATATTCTTATGCAAAATGACAAAAAGAATAAAGTATCTGAAATTGATAGAAAAACCTTGGTCTATCCTTGACATTTATAACATAAAAGATAATCTCGAGGTTAGAAGAGAAGAAATAGAAAACAAACTTAAAGATAGATATGATAATTTTCGTTTTTTTGTTTTAGTATATACTAAAAATAATAGAATAAAAGTTGGTGCAAAGGAAAACAAAAAAATACTTAAAAAGTTTTTAGAGGATTTAGGGTATACTTCAAAGGAGGGGTCTGAAACAAATGAAAATTCAGAATTATTTGCAATTGGTACTGCTTGTAGGTATTTGATGAAAGAGAGATATCCTATGCCAGAATGGAATTTAAAAGATACAATGTTAATTTTACATTCTATTTTAAACCCGATAGGATATGAATTCGAAGCGAATATACATATTAAGGCATTACTTGGAATTGAAGAAAAAGTAAAAGATCATAAGATAAAGGAAATTATTAGAGCCATAAGAAAATGTATGTTGTGTGGAGATTCATAAAAAATGAAAAGAAGACAAAAAATAATCAGATAGATGACGTTGAAAAAGTGTTAAACTTAATGAGAAAACCAAAGCCAAACCACAATAAGGAAATATTAAAACTATTAGAAAAACTTTGGCAGAAATATTCAAATATGAGATTAGGACAACTAATGGAAAACTTTGTTTTCTTGGATGGAGAACGTGGGGATAAAACAAGCCAGAAATTATATTATCAATATGACGAAAAGACTATCAGGAAAATAAATGAAGAATTAAGAAGAAAATGAAAAATAAAGAGAAAAAGACAGAAAAAATGTTTAGATGCAGTGATTGCAAAAAAGAATTTAATCTAAAAGACCGAGCAGTTTTTTCTTATTCTTTTGGCCAGTTATGTAGTAAATGCTGGAGTAGACTTAGAAAAATACGGGAGACAAATCAGAAAAAGAATGAAGAATATGCTGATAAACAATTTGAGAATAAAATAAAGAAAATAGTCAACAAAGTGATTGATGAAAGGAATGAACAAGGCAAAAAATGAGAAAACCAAAATAAGAATTTATAAAAGATGAAAGCTGAATTTGTAAAGGATAAGAAGGGAAAAATTTATTTTAGAGATAAAAATGGTACGTTGTGGGATGAGAAATGCATAGCTGAAATTTTTGAGATGATCCACCATTATAATAAATTCCTAGAATTTATGAACTATTACAGAAGCAAAAGGACTGACGGAAAAGATTATTATGAAGACAAAAGTATAGAAAAATAAATATGATATATAAAAATGAAAAGCCGTAAACAATTAAGAAAAGAGTTTGAAAGAAAAGTCAAAGAACTGCAGAGAAAATGTCAACACAAAAAATCAAAATGGATGCTGACTGAATGGTCTTTGAACAGCATAAGCATAGAAAATGATATAGTAAGGGTTTGTAGTTTTTGCAATAAAACCATAGAAAAGAAAAAACCAACAAAAGAAGAGCTATTAAAATTGTTTCACTTGAAGAATTTCATGTAAAAATGAATAAAAAACCAAAAATCATGACTAATTTAGGCGACAAATTACTGTTTAGAACAAATTATACAATCTGCAGTATTGATTATTTTGAAGTTGTAAAAAAAGGAAGAGAAAGGAAATTATACTTATATTGTGATAACTGTAAATGACCTGGCTCTTGATTTTTAGGGGTATGGCAGATACTGGATAAAAATTCTATAAAATCCGGAAGATTTTCAGAAAATTCTGGTAAAGGCTTTTAAAGTCTGATTACTTATTGGAAGCAAGAAAGAACTTAAATATCTATAAAACTGTATATAAATAATGATAAAAGACAAAAAAAGAGAAGAGTTAGAAGAAACACCTAATAACACATTAGTGGTCTTTCAAGATAAGAAAATAAGGAGAATATGGCACAATAATGAATGGCATTTCTCTGTTGTTAATGTAATTGAAGCTCTAACTGATAGTCCTAGTCCTAGACAATATTGGGGAGTCTTAAAAGGCAGAGAAACCCAGTTGTTAACACTTTGTTTACAACTGAAATTACCCTCTATTGATAACAAATACTACGCAACAGACTGTGCTAGCACAAAAGCCATGTTCAAAATATAGAATAATTAAACTAAATATAAAACAATAGTTGTCGCGTTTCTTACCAGAGATAATCTAATTTTTAAGCCTTAAAATCGTAGGAATACTAAAAAAAAGACCGCAGGCCGTAAACAACAGTAACATTATCCCTGGCTGCATCCCGGCACATATTCTTTATAATCCTTATTACATCATTGGGATTTCTCTCATAGCGAAAAGAAACAGCGCCGTTTTTCTCTGTTTTTTCTAGCCCTCCAAGAATATTTCGCAAGCTTAGATCAAACGAAGTCAAATCACGCAAAGAATTTAGTGCATCTGTTTCTATAGAAAATCTCCCCCATCTTTTAGGTTTAACAGCAGTAACAGCCACATCAAATTCAAGGTGATTGTAAAAACCATCAGTACATAATAAAAACCCAAGATGTTCAGGTTCAATATCAAAAACTCTTATGTCTGGTTTCATATAAGACCTGCCGACAAAATCATGATGGTCAGAGGTTACATTCTTAAGATGCATCTGAAAATAATTTACTTTGCCTTCCATAAAACGTTTTTTAATGGGTTGAACAGGCTTATTCTCAGGAGTTTTATCAGCATAAACAAGATATAATCTTGAATCTCCTGCATTTCCATGTATAATGCGTTTCTCATCAGCAATAACAATAGATAAAGTTGTGCATGGAAATTCTGGATGTATTCTGGCATCATAATCTCTGGAAATAAAATAACCCCTGACAGAACTGTTTGCAGCAAGTATCGCCTCTTTAACAAGTAAAGAAATATCCTCTTTGCCCATTAAAGAGATATCCTTAGAAAGAATTAATTTTGAGGAAGTGTCAACAGCTATCCTGCTGGCAATCTCTCCATGATCACAGCCGCCTGCACCGTCTGCAATAATAAAAACACCGCGTTCTTTGTCACCGAAAAAATAATCCTCAATGTTCTCCCTCCTGCATCTCTCAGACATTGTTGCAACATTATAATCAATAGGCATAAAACCGGAAAACACAAAAAATTTATAACATTAACTAAAATCTATTCCTTAATAACAGCCCATCCGACAAGATGCCATCTGTTTCCTATAAGCCTTGAAACAGCAGCCTTCGATCCTGCATAAGCGCACACAGGCCTTTTCAGTTTCACATAAACCCCTTTTTTATCAAGTGAAGTAACAATCCCGGAAGTGGTCATTGCATTCACATTAAGCACAAGAGGCTCTCCCTTCTTTATTGGGCTGAAATTTGTTTTCTTTTCGCTGTGCAGATTCGCATCAAGAAAATTAACCTCAAGAAAGAGTTCTGCAAATATTTTTGGCAGGCTGTTCCTTAGGCTTACAACAGACCCTGCAAGCTGGTCAGACTTTACAATAGCAGGATCAAGCCCTGTCTCAATTGCAAATGATCCTCCAGGACCGGCAGAATCCACGCTGACCCCTCCAGTAAAAATTGATCTGACAAAAGTAGTCAGCGGCATCCATCTCTCTGCACCGCCTGAATGAATAAGCCTTCCTGGACCAATATCAATCTCATCCCCGACATTAAGCATGCCGTCCTTAAGAGATCCCCCCAGAACGCCTCCGTTAAGACTCTCAATTTCAGTGCCTGGCTTATTTATATCAAAGCTTCTGGCAACAAACATCAGTGGATTCTTTCCTGAACTTCTCTCAGGTGTTTTTATGAATTCTTCTATTGCCTCTATAAGATAATTTATATTAACGCCGTGTTTGGCAGACAAAGGTATAACAGGGGAATTTTCTGCAGCAGTTCCTTTTACAAAGGCTTTTATCTGCTCATAGCTCCTGATTGCATCATCCTTTGTAACAGCATCAATTTTATTTTGCGCAATAACAACGTTTTTAATATTAAGCACGCCAAGGGCAAGCAGATGCTCCCTGGTTTGCGGCTGCGGGCATAGTTCATTTGCAGCAATTAGTAATATTGCCCCGTCCATAATTGCACTTCCGCTGAGCATAACTGCCATAAGGGTTTCATGTCCTGGAGCATCAACAAAACTGACAGTCCTGAGCTTGATGCATTTCTCGCATAATTTATTGGCTGAAAATCCATGACTTTCACATTTGTA
>CAYXPX010000020.1:10437-13044 GCA_964467335.1 Candidatus Woesearchaeota archaeon
GCATCAGCATATCCTAATTTAATTGTAATTCCTCTTTTTATCTCCTCGCTGTGCGTGTCTGTCCACTTTCCGCTTATAGCCTTGAGTAATGTGCTCTTCCCGTGGTCTACATGCCCTACCAGACCAATGTTGACAACAGGCTGGACACTGCCTGCAGAATTTTTTTCCCGCACCATAAAAAAACCACACTAAGAATATTTTTAAACCTTTGGGATAGGAACAATCCATGAAAATAAAATCAGGCAGGCATTATTTTAATGTAACCCAGTGTAAAAATCTTTTTCAGCAGATAACTGGACTGATGTTCAGATTTCCTAAAAATGACGGATTGATATTTATTTTCAAAAAAGAAAAATATGTCTCGCTGCACACTCTGTTTGTGTTTTATCCAATAGACATAATATATCTGGACAAAAACAAAAAAATAATAAAATTACTAAAAAAAGTAAAGCCGTTCACATTATTAATTCCATATACAAAATGCAGGTATATCCTGGAATTAAAAGATTCAAAAAACATTGGTTCAAAAACAAAAATAAGTTTTAAATATTCTTAAGTTTTCTGTCTATCTCTGCAATCTCAGCCTTCAGTCTTTCAACCTCATCATCATGCGCCTCTTCATGCCTTATCACAGGCTCTTCAGAAACAATTCTCTTAATTTCATGTTCAGCCTTGTATTCCTCTGCAGAAAGCTGCGGAAGATATTCATCTCCAAGTTTTTTAAGCTCCTTATGCACAGAACTTATTGTGCTGGCCATAGAATTAATAATTTCAGACCTTCTTCTCCTGAGGTTAATAACATCTTCATAAACGCTCAGCATATTTGCAGCATCCAGGACAGTAGAAAGCATTCCTTTTCTTAAAGGCAGTGGGCTGTCAAGCCTTACATGAACAGCATTTTCCTCTCCCTGTTTTTTTATTTTTTTAGGCATTATACCTCAAATAATTCCCTGTCAACAGAAAGCAGTTTGTTCTTGATATTCTGAAGATCCCTCTTCCATTCCTCAATCTTCCTGTCTTCCTCTTCCTTTATTTTTTCAAATTCGCTCAGAAGTTTGTCAAGATCGTCAAGTTTTGATTTTACAGCATCAACAGCATGCATTACCTCCTTGTATCTGTCAATCTGCACAAACAATGGCCTGCCACTCTCAGGAACATTTCTTGGTTCAATCTCCTCTCTCGGAGTCAGCTCCATATTTGCAGCAGGCATCATTCTTTCGGCAGGCTTTCTCTCTCTTACAGGAATCTCAAACTTTGGAAATTCAGCAGCATGTTCAGAACCACCCTCAACTCCGCTTTTGATGTCGCTTATTGTAGACTCATAGCTTGGAAATTCTGGAAATTCATCATCAGAAACAGTTGGAAATTCAGGGTTATTCTCCCTGGAAGAAGCTTGAAACTGCTCCTTTTTAACCTCTTTTTTCTTGCTGAATAAACCCATTTAAACCCCCTCTTAACTTTAGATTCATTCTCTAATGATTAAAAAGCTTTCTAATCATCAAAATGTAGTAAAAAATAAAAATAAAAATAAAAAAACAACCTTTATAAATTCTATTATCAAAAATCTACTTTGAATATAATGAAAATAAAGCAAAAATACGCGGAAGAGATGATATTGAACATATCAGGAAAAGAAGGTCTTGCAATATATCAAATACTTAAAAACAAGCAGAATATAAATGAGTTTGATATAGCTGCAAAGCTTAAGCTCACAATAAACCAGATAAGAAACCTCATATACAAATTTGAAAGGTATAACCTTGTATCATCCACAAGAAAAAAAGACAGAAAAAAGGGATGGTATATCTATTTTTTCACATTTAATGAAAAAGAAGCTGAAAAAACTGTCATAAAGTTAAAGGAGCAGAAAATAAAAAAACTTGAAAACCTGCTTGAACTTGAAACAGCGCATGAGTTTTATGCATGCCCAAACCAGTGTATAAGAATGACACTGGAAAATGCAATGGAAAATAACTTTATGTGCCGCGAATGCAACAGCCTCCTGCAGCCAGAGAAAAAAGACAAAAATACAGCAAAAGTAAAGAACGAAGTAGAAAATCTGAAAAAAGAGCTTAAGGAAATAACAGGCTAAACCCCATTAATCGTAAGCTCTTCCCCTCTTGTCAATATCAAAAACAGCAATTTCCTTTTTGTCTTGGAGAACATAATATTGTATTCTGTAATCTCCAACTCTGACACGAAAAGCTTTTTCTTTTCTTCCAATTACTCTTACAACATCTGAAGGAAAAGGGTTTTGTTTAAGTTCGTCAAGTTTCTTCCAGATTCTTTGCCTTAATTCCTTTTCAGATTTTTTAAGAAATCTTTCTGATTGAGGACCTAAGAAAATGTTAAAAATTTTCAATCACCCAATTCTGCCTTTAAGTCCTCAAATCTTTTTGTTTTTCCTTTTTTGTGAAGTTCTAAGGTTTCTTCTAATTGGGCTTCTTCTTCTGGAGTCATAATAACATCTATTTCTACCATATGGCTTTTTATGTCATGGACTTCTTTTCTAAGAGCCAGAATCTCCATATACATTTTTTCCATATTTATCGTTTCTGCCATAAATAATCTATAACTCCTAGCTATATAAAATTTTCTAAAGCTCGC
>CAYXPX010000021.1:0-12981 GCA_964467335.1 Candidatus Woesearchaeota archaeon
AGTTACAGGCTTCCAGCCCATTTCTTTATACAGCCAAATATATTTTTGATTTCAGCAAAGTTTTTAAATTAGTTATTTCTGCAAATAACTAGATGATAAAAAGAGCTTTTTCAATGATTCTGGCAATTTTGCTACTTTTAACTATTATTTTTGCTGCATCAGAAAGGGCCTTAAAAATCGGCGACACTATTTATGCAGGCGATCTTGTCAATGCGCCTGAAGGTGTTGTTGTTTCTGGAGAAAACGGCATAGACAACACAGATACTCTTGAATTTTTGATAAATAAAGCCGGCTATAAACTAAAGGTTGACAGCAACTTGCCTGAATCTGTGAGATTTACACTTTTGGGAACTGAACAGACAGTAACAGTAAACATACACCAAGAGGCATCATTTGTACTTCCTGACGGCGCAACTGTTTTTATAAGGTATTTAGAATACGGAAGGCTTGCATCTGACATCAAGATAAGGCTTGGCAATGAAGGAAGCTTAGCCATACAAACTGAAGACGGCAGTAATGAAGATACTGCTGCTGAGGAAGAGGATGTTATAACAGACCTTGTTGAAGGCGGAGAAACTGCTGCTGAAAATGTGACTGATGAAGGCAGTGCAGATAAACCTTCTTACTTAAGTAGGAAAAATATGCTTATCGGAGCAGGCGTCCTGGCTTTAATTATCATTATTGTTTTGACTGCTTTTTTTATAAAAAAAAGAGGCAGCCACAGAAGAGTTTTAAAGAAAGAGGTTAAAACAAGCAATGCTGACAAAAACCCAGATACAGCCACAAAAGAAAACAAAAAAGAGGATTCTTTTTTTGACCCTATCAAAGACTAAGTTCTGAAACTTTTTTTTATTACGCCTGTTGCAGTTTTTATTGCAATGTATGTGCCTGAAACAATGACTACCGGAAGAAAGCCTACTATCGCTGCTGTAACGCCGGCTGTTGCCAGCAGTGCTGTATCATTGTCTGTCAAAAATGTCACTACGTTATGCATCACAGACTTAGGAGTTTTTGAGGAATCCATCTGCAGGACTATATTCCCTTTTTTGAATACCTTTATCCAGTTTGTTTCCTCGCTTACAAGAACAGCTGTTGAATTTTTAATATGATCTGTAATGCCTGCTGCTGCTGCATGCTTTGTTCCATAACCTTTCATGGTCCTTGATTTTTCTATTCTCGCCCCAAATGCAACTAACGTGCCATCATCGCCCAGCAAAAATGCGCCGTCCAGTTCTGCAAGCTTTAAAATCAGCTCTTTTGCGCCGCTTTCAGATATACTGTGCTTTCCTATGACCTGCGGATATAAAGTTTCGTAGATATTTTTGAATTTTTTTTTTGGGGCTATGATAAATAAAGCGCCTAATTTTTTGTTTGCGAGATCTTTTGCTGTTTCAAGAACGAAATTGTAAACTCCCTCCCTTCTTGTGTGCCTGTGGACCATAATTTTAGAATTTGCATAACTCATATTTAAACCTGCTGGAAAATTTTAGAAAAATTATAATACTAGTACATATCTAATAATTATATGGCAAGAAAGCTTGTTGGAAAGATAACGCACTATTTTCCAAACGTTGGAGTGGCTGTGATAGCACTTGAAAAGGGGCTGAAAGTAGGGGAACTTATAGAGATAGAAAAAGGCAGCGATCTGGTGAAACAGGAAGTAGAATCCATGCAGATTGAACATAAAGCTATAGATAAGGCAAAGAAGGGCATGGATGTTGGATTGAAAGTTGAGCAGCCTGTGAAAACCGGGGCATTAGTTTACGTTGTTTAAACAGCCATTTTTACTTTGCGAAACTTTGGATTTATTCTCTAGTAATAAAAATATATATAAAGGCATTTGGACTGATTTTTACTATCTGCGTGGGTGGCCAAACGGTAAGGCAGTTGCCTGCAGTTGCGATTATATGTGCTAGCAATAACCAAGAAGATAGCAACAGATTGGGGGTTCAAATCCCTCCCCACGCTTAACAATATTTTAGATAAATTTATATTAATTTTCTTAATGGTTAATTTATGAGAAAAATAGACACAATTGTGATACACCATTCTGGCAATACAGATACTGTTAAAAAAATAAGGAAGCTGCATGTTGACATAAATGGATGGGATGATGTAGGCTACCATTTTATGATTTCAAGAAACGGCGAAATTATAAAAGGAAGAGACCTGGAAACAGAGGGCGCGCATGTTCTTGGTTTTAACAAAAATTCAATCGGAATTTGTTTACTAGGCAATTTTGATGAGGAAATTCTTGAAAACAAACAAAAACACAGCCTGATTAAACTTCTTAGAAAACTAACTAAAGATTTTAATCTCGCCAAAGACAATATAAAATTCCACAGGGATTTTCTAAATGTCACAAAAAGCTGTCCAGGCAAAAATATAAACATGGAATTAATCTCTGGCCTTAAAATCAAAACCTGAATAAAACTTTTTCAAAATTTACAACTTTGTTGTTTTTGATTTTAATGCCTTCTTTTTCAAGCAACTTCTTTTTAGATTTTAATCCTCCTGCAAAACCATGCAGTTCCCCTTTTGAATTTACAACACGATGACAGGGGATTTCCTTGGAATCATTCTTGTTCAGCGCATTTCCAACCGCCCTATATGCCCTTGTTCCCAGTTTTTCTGCAATAATCTTATAGCTGGAAACCATCCCTTTTGGGATTTTTTTGCATAATTTATACACTTTTTCTTTAAATTGCACAAATAACAGGAGCCAAAGCCAAATAAAAAGATTTTTATTTTAGTACTTTCCTATTTTTTAACATGCCTCATGCATTTATATTCAGCATTTTTATGGCCATTGCAAGCTTTTCGAGCCACGTTTTTTTGAATATAATAAAAAAACACAAAGACCGGATTGTTTCTCTTGCTGCAGGAATTTTTGTTGCTTACCTGTTCCTGCAGCTGTTTCCTGAAATTTACAGCATAGAAAAGGAATATGAAAACTTTGTTTTTCTTGCAGTTTTAACTGGTTTTGCATTGTTTCATTTTGGTGAAAAGATTATGTATAAATACCTAAAGCATGACGTTATTGCTGGGCTTGAAGTCCTGCATGTATCCATCTTCTTTTTGTATCATGCAGCCATAGGAATTTTGCTTATCATTTTTCTCAGGGAAAACTTTCTAAAGGGCTTTTTCTTTTTCTTTTCATTAACCATATTGCTGCTTACGAGCAGCGCAATTTTTGAGGTTCTGCATGAGAGGAAAAAAACAGGAAGGACGATTGAGAGATGGATAATGTCTTCAGGATTTATTGCTGGATCTTTTATTGAGGCTGTTTTTAATGTAAGCGCAAGATCATCTTTTTTGCTGCTTGGATTTGTAGGCGGCGTTTTAATTTATGTAGTCGGCAGAGAAGTTCTGCCAAAAGAAAAAAGAGGAAATCCGTTTTTATTTATTGCCGGCGTTGTCTTGTATTCTATACTATTGATTTACTTAAATATATTTAAAATAATTTAGAATTTATTATCTTGACTTAAACAGCCATACCAAAGCACCGATTATCAACAGCACAAGCAAAACATCAAGCAGCACCCATACTGATGTTGGTATTTTATTTCCCGGCTTGTTAAACAAGTCAAATAAACTTTTTTCTGAATATTCAACTGCATTTCCTGTGCCTGCTGCCAATCCTGTTATCTGTGCTGCTGTTCTTTCCCTCTCTTCAGATTCAGACGATGCACCACACTGATTTACTGTCAATTGTGCAGATTCTAATGTTGATTCATCCCTATCATCATAATAAACCCTGACAAGCATGTTATATACACCCTGCTGTGCACCTGCAGGAACATCAAACAGGAAGTTAATCGGCCTTGAATCGCCGTCATCGATCTCAAATGTATCTGATGACACACTTACCCCAAGATCATTATTTGCAACTTCTACAGTAACCTCTTCATCATTTTCGCCTACGTTTCTTAACAATGCGCTTCCTGAAACTCTTGAGCCGCATGAAACTGCTGAAGGATTCAGCTGAAGCTGTCCAACATTTATCTTATGATCAGGAACTTCTACATCAAGGCTTATTTCTTCCATAGAGCATGATTCCTGCTGATTGCTCCTGTCATATGCCTTAAGGAATAAAATCACATTATCTCCATCTTTTACATCATCACCTAATTCAAGAGTGAAGCTAAATGATTCTTCTTCATTATCATCCACATTATCTCTTGTAAACCTATCTGAATCTAATTCTTCTCCATCTGCCACGTTATATAGAGATGCATCCAGTCTTAGATCTGTATCATCGCCTGCATTATTTTCAACTTCCAAGTCAACTGTTACCAAATCTCCCCTTTCAAAATCATCATTGTCTTCAGGTCTTTCAACATCAAATCTAAAATTGCTGTTTGAAGATGCAGGAGGACATGCAAGAGGCCTTACACTTAATGTTACAGGAAATGACCTTATTACTGCAGTGCCGGAATTAACATTAATATTAAAACTACTTAAACTCTGGGCATCAAAACCATTTTCAACCTGAAATCTTATTTCCAGATTAACCTGCTGGTTTATGTTTAATGCTGGAACTGTTGTTGTGTTCAGTGCTATATTTAAATTATCGCCGTCATTATCTGTAAATATGTTCTGGCTTAATGTTAATGTTAAACCTGTTAAATCTTCTGTTCCTGTGTTCACTAAATTTAAAACATACCTGTTATCTGTATTATCCTCTAAAGCAGCTGAGGAAAATGTTGAACCCCTAAATCTTAGATCAACAGTTCTAGTTGCAGTAGCATTTGGCGGAGTGCCGGTAACTGAAGAGACTGTAAATTCATATGGCCTGCTTATTAGCTGATTCAATCCGTCAGCTCTTCTAAAATAGACAAACAATCCCCTTGTATAATCCCCTGCTGGAGCTGTGCCAGGCACATTTAAACTTAAATCAACTGCAAGACCACCTATACTGCAATCAACATCTAAATTTGAGGCTAATGATTGCTGGTTTCCAAAAAAGTCCGCAGTATTAATATCCATAACATGAAGTACTGTGCCCGGAGGATCACCAGCTTCGCATCTTAATGCTAAAGATAACCCTAAATCTTCTCCAGGAGCTACAGGTGAATTTGTAACATTAAGCGATTCTATAACTACTCCTGCAAATACTCCGCCAGCTAGAAACAATGCAAATACAAGTGTTAAAATAAATATCTTATTCATTTGCCCCCCTATTTTGTTGTTATTCAAGAGTTATAACTCTTATTTAAAGTTTTTGGTGTCTTATTGCGATGCATAATCATATTGCAGGATTAAAATTTCATAAATTTTGATATTTTCAGCTTATTTGAGGCCATAATAACCAAATCCCCAACAGCATATCCTATTAATGCTCCTGCAATTACATCAGACAAATAATGGGCTCCAAGATACAATCTTGAGAATAAAACAATGACTGCCAATACAATCCAGTATAATCTTAATTCTGGGAAATGTTTTTTTATCAAGACAAAAGGAGCAAAGACTGCAACAGAGTGTCCGCTTGGAAATGAGAATCCTGTTTCTGCAATTAATAACGATTCAGGACGTTCCCTTGCTGTCAGGGCCTTTAACAGGGATGTCAAAAGGTATCCTATAATCAGGGTGATCCATAATACTGGGAGGTATTTCCTGTTTTTTTTGCTAAACATAAAAATAAGTGTTGTTAATATAACAACTGAGAGAGAGGAACCTAAGGCTGTTACAACAGACATTAATGCTGCAACAAAGTCATTTTGAATAAACTGAAAAAAATTAAGTGCTACTTTGTCAAGAAAAAAAGAGGCTGCAACCAGAACAATGCCTATTATATATAGAGTGAAATTCTTCATACTAATCTTATTATTGTTTTATATAAAAACATAGCGAAACCAATTTATACATAAAAAACTGCTGATATCCATGCAAAAATACTTCAAAGAGCTGATAATAAGACTTTTGCTGTGCTTTGTTCCAATAAGCGTTTTTTCTTTTATATTTACACCACTAACTATCTATGGAAGCTACTTTATTTCAAAATTATTTTTTAATATTGCACTTGACGGCAATGTATTACTTGTAAACGGATTTCCGTTCAGGATTATTGAGGCATGCGTTGCAAGCGCTGCATATTATTTTTTGTGGCTTTTATGCTTCCTGACAAAAGATATTAAATGGGTTTTTAGACGAAAAATAATACTGTACGGCTTTGGGCTTATATTTTTAATGAATGTCTTCAGAATAGGGCTTCTTATCTTTATTGCAATGAATTTCGGCTTTAGGTGGTTTAATGTTGTTCATCTTGCATTCTGGAATTTTGTTACCGGCGTTTATGTTGCGCTTGTGTGGATATTTCTAGTGCGGCATTTTAAAATCAGGGATATTCCTATTTATTCAGATATAAAACACATTTATAGAATGGGATTCAGAAAATCCCGCCGGCCTGCAAAGCCAAAACATCCTCTGTAGTCAGCTTTTTCTTTGATTTTATTTTCTCTTCTGCAATCCTTGTTTTTTTCATTATTATCTCTTTCGTGTCCTCTTCTTTTTTAAGCTTCATCATGACACGATTTTTTGAAAATACCTTATCAAGAACCTGCATTTCTCCGAGCCTGTTTCTTAAATCCCGGCTAAATGATGAATATTCATTCTTGCAGTCTATAAATTTCTGAAATGCTGCTTCCTGCTCCTTCTTCAGATCATTTATTTTTTTTGAGAGCTCTATAAACACATCATATGTTGTGTCATCCATTATCTCAACAACCCTCCTGTGAAAATCATCAGCTATCCTTCTTGTTTCTTTTATCTCCCTATCTAGGGCTGCTGCTGTTTCTGCTATTTTCATAACCTCAGAGCTTTCTTCATAGGATTTCTTCAGCTTTTTTATTTCATCCATGAGCTTTTTTTCCTTTTCAAAATCAACTTCAAGCTCAACTTTTTTCTCCAAATTATTTATTTTTTCCTGTATTTTTGAAGGGTCTACCTTCACATTATATTTCTTGAATATTTCAGTCTTTTCTTCGTTTAATTTTTTTATTTTTTTAATCAAATGCTTTACTTCGCCGTTGTATTTGTCCCTTTGCTTTTTTAATTCCCCAATCTGCAGATTTTTTTTGTCTCTTTCCGCCTTTATCTCATTTATTTTCTGTATATTCTCATAGATTTCTTTCTTGAGATCTTCTTTTTTGCTGAACCAGTTTTCCTTCTGCTCCTCAAGAGTATCCAAATTTTTCTTTATAGAAGAAATTTCATTTTTCAGTGTTCTGTACTTATTTACTGTCTGTTCCTGCATAAGATTACTATTGAACTTGAGGTTTTAAATGTTTTGATATGTCTGCAACCTGGCGTGCAAGATAAAATACTTCTGTTCTGGTAAGCGGAGAGAATTCAATAACAAACACCCTGCTTTCAAGTTCTGGATTATGCACCATCCTTCTTTCATTAGTTCTAAAAAAAGCAATATCTGCATATTCCATGACCCTGCTTATCAATCCTTTTGGCATTACATAAGGAGGAGATCCCTTCTCATGCGGAAAAAGGGTTTCATTACCATACCTTCTTACAAAATATCCCCTCTCAAAAACTTCAAAGCTTGTTGACGGCGCCACAGTAAGGTCTATACCAAACAACGGAACCAATTTTTCATATCTGCCGACTACAGGCATTTTTATTTCCATTTTGTATTTGTAAAATAGGAAAAAGTTAAAAACTTAACTAAAAAATAAAAAGAGGATCCTAAATTTAGAATCACTCAGCCGAACAAGCCAGCCAAACCTGCTGCTGCATCTTCTTCAGACTTTTTTTCTTCTTTCTTTTCCTGATTAGCTGCCGGAGCCTGCGCTGATGCTGCTACCTGAGCAACTACAACCGGTGCAACTGCTGCTTCCTTTACAGCCTCTTCAATATTAACGCCTTCAAGAGCTGCAACAAGAGCCTTTACTCTTCCTTCCTCAGGCCTTACACCTGCAGCTTCAAGTACTTTTTTTACATTTGCCTCATTTACCTGCTGTTTTACTGCATGAAGCAAGAGCGCGCTGTACACATATTCCATTTTATTTACCTCCGAGTTTTATTTTTTCCCCTCTTTTTTCATTTTTTCGTCCTGTATTTTTTTTAAAATATCCTGAGCTACCTTCTCATTTTCCTTAAACTGCCTGTCTTCTTTTTCTGTTGTCTGCTTCCCCATTTTTTCATCCTGAAGTCTTTTTAAAATTTTCTGGGCTACTATCTCATCTTCCTTGATTGAACCTTCCTTTTTATATTCTTTTGTTTTTTCTTTTGCAGGGTGAATCTTTTGTTCATTATGCTGAATTTTTAATTCTACTGCGTGTTTCTCTTCTTTCTTTTCCTCATTTGTGCTTTTTTCAGGCAGTTCCTCAGATGAAACATCAGGCAGATTTAACTTTGATTTTAGGGCTTCTGCCTCCAAACCTGCCTTGCTGATTATTTTTTCCACATTTTCTTCCGTAATAATGTTCCCTTTGTCTGCAATCAATGAGGCCTCCCTGTATGCTTTCTGCAAAAACAATTTTATATTATCTTTTGTGGTATAAACTATCTTAAATGCAAGATTAAATGCATTTGTGTATGCCAATTTTATGTTTTGTGCATACTCCTTTTCATCAACAGTCAGAACCTGTTTTGTGAATATTACCCCATTTTCAAGAGCTGCAAGAAGATTTATTCCTATTTCCATAGGCTCCATACTGAGTTTTGCAAGAATGCTTGCAACAGGGGCTGTAATTTCCTGCCCTTCCTTAACAACAATTTTATCTTCCTTTACAGTTACTTTGCCGTCAACAACAGACGCTTTTATCCCAACCTGACCAAGCTCGCCTATAATCGGGCCGGGAGGAAATTGTGTCGGACCTGCAGGAACAATAATATCATTAGGAGCAATCTGCCCTGCCTTTGCAGGAGCTGACGATTTTGACTTCTTTAGTATGCTTGAAAGCCTGAACGGATTGTCATTTGTCATAATCAATGCAGGCATGCCCCTTATGCACTCTTTTAACTTATCAATTCCTTTTATCTTATCTTTCAACTCACCAATAATTATTTTTATTATTCTTCCTTTTGACATTGTTATAACCAAAGAATCTTTTGTTGAATTTCTCAATCTCTGAAGCTGAGGAGACGGCATTCCTGTCATGTCTGCAACAGCTATCACCTTGTATCTTTGAAGGATGTTTCTAAGCCTGTCTGCCTCATCCTTCTTGTACTGTGCTATGTGCGGCTGCGGTTTCATTTTTTAGGCTGAACCTCTTCTATTTTTAACAAAGGACCCATTGTAAATTTTACTGCAAAATACCTTATGTTGTTTTTGTCCTGCGGAAGAGCCTGCAGCAATGCATTGTAAACTGCAAGTATATTCTCAGCTATCTCCTCATCCTTCATGCTTTCTGTCCCTACCGCGACTTTTACTGACAGCTCATTTTTTGTCTGCAGCCTTGCTGTTAACTGAAGTTTTTTTACTGTTGGCCCAAGCGACTGAATTGCTCCTGGAACAACACAACCTGCCTTTGGATTTGGCATTTTGCCCCTTGAACCCAAAACCTTACCAAATACTGACGCAACCTTGGCCATAACTTCAACCTGAGAGATGAAAAAATCATGGGATTCTGCAAGCTTTCTCTGCTCTTTTTTGCTGTTTTTATAGTCATCAAATTCAGATTTTGTTATTACCCTGTCGCATGATTCCTTTGCCCTTGCTTCAAGCTGTGCATCAACGAAAGCACATACACTTCTTTTTTTTCCAGTCCCTGAAGGAAGCTGTATGTAAATATCTACCTTATGGTCTTGTTTTTTCAAATCAAGATTTTTTAAATTTGCAAGAAGATCAATTGTCTGCGGGAACTTTCTTTTTGGAGACTTTTCCCTTAATTCCTTCAGGATTTTTAATATTAACTTTTTTTCCATTTACAATCCTCCTACACACTGTGTAGTACAAGCGGATTCATTCTGTGAATTCGGCTGTTTTATAAAGGTTTTTGTATTGATTATATAACACTTATTAGTGGTAACAAATAGAAAGATTTATATAGTAAATCCGGTAATTTAAAATCAAAATGAGCTTTTTAAAGAAATTGGCTGTAGGGATTGTATGTGCTGCAGGTATGCTTGCGCCTGCCAGTTCTTATGCTGAAGATTTAAAAGTTAAAAGAGTGTATATTACATCTTGTGTAAATGATGAACCCTGCACAGACCAAAACAAAAATGTCAGAATGGACGATAAAGTAAAACTAAATCTTGTGGTTGAGGCTAATGTTGACGGCAGAAGAACATATTTTTCTGAAAAAGAAGATGTGGAAATAAATGGCAGGAGATTAAAGACAAGAAAACCAAATAGTTTAGAAGATGCTGTAAGATGGTATAAAGTAGAGCCTGCAAAGAGTTCCTATAATAATATTGCAGGCGGAAGATTCAGATGGGATACACCTTCTTATAGAGAAAATCTGGTTTTTGATGCAAATTCATGGACAATCAAGGCTGATGCACATCCTACAAACACCAGCAAAGATGTCAACGACGGTGCTGGAACAATAAGATATAAAGCAGAAGTTGTGCATAATGGAAGAGTTTATTCCACTCCAGGAAAAGAAGCTGTGGATAAAACAGGGATAAGCGATAAAGTCTATAGAATAACTTTTAGGAATGGAGAGGATTTCGCTGGATGGCTGAGCGCATACTTTAATGTGCCTTATATTTACGGCAGTGCCGGCGCTAACGGAAGCCATCAGACAGACAGATTTGTCGGTGCTGACTGCGCTGATCTTGTGATTGGTGCATGCAGGAGAGCAGGAGGAAATTTATCTTATACGAATGCAGGCGGGCTGAGAAAATTTTCAGATGTAATTGTTGAGCAGGGGGAATTAGAGACAGATGAAGACGGATTTTACCGCAGAAACAAAAGAGAACTGAGATACGGCACTGATGTAAAAACAGGAGACCTTATTTTGTTCGGAAACTGGCATGTTGGTGTTTTAATGAAAGACGCCAATGCAAATGGCGTGCTTGACAGGGATGATATTATGCTGCATACTTTTTTTGATTTGCCAAAGAAAGATCCTATTAGAAATTATGATGGATTTTCTGTTTTGAGATTGAAGTGCAGATAATCATTCTGCAACTGCAACCATTGCCGGCCTTTCTTCCTGTATTTCTGGAAATCTAAGCAGAGCAATATCTCCCTTTGCTACCAATCTACTTAATCCTTCTTTAGTCATTCTTTCAGGATATAACCGCGGATCTGTCGGTGGGTAGCTACTTGCAAATAAAGTATAAACAATATTTCCGCTTCCTGGCGGACTCTCTGCTAGATTTAATACACCTTCTGTATGGCCCATTGCCTTACCTTTGTGGAGTTTTGCAATAATATCCCCTGGCTGCAGATCATCAATATCATTCACAGGCTCAAGAAGCGACGGCAGCTGCCTTGTTCCAATATTCCCATGGATATTGGCAAGCCAATCATCAAAACTATCACCAAACTCACCTTCATAATTATTTGTTAGAATATTATTGCCACGCCATACTGTATATGTCCCGTCCCTTCTATACTCCAATCTATGGGTTTGCCCTTTATTGTCAAGAATGTCAAAAGCAACTGCATCTGACTCCCCTGACCTTACTTTTTCAACTTGATACAGTGCATTCAAAGTTATCTGCGCATCTGCACAATCCTGCCTTCTGTTTATGTCAGGAACCAGGTCTGCATTTGGAATTGCGCTGTAATCCACAACATCACCAATACCTGTTTCTATTGGGCCAACATCCTTCATGTATTGTATCACCTCAATATTTCTTAATATCGGTCTTGTACTCACCATCCTTGAATAAGTTATGCTTACATCACTATTATCTTCAGGAATCATTGACTGGGAAAATATTCCCCTTCCAGGCAGATTTCCCCCCTTAATCAAACCTTCATTGTATTCAATTCTTGCCTGAGTATCTGCTATCTTCTCTTTTAATCTAAAAATTTCGTTGTTGCTTTGTACGGCTCTTAAATCTTCCTGCTGCCTTATGAGCTCAGCATAAATCTCCCTATTTGCTTTTATCTCCTTTTTTATTCCAAATCTTTCCTTAGCCGGCATTTTTTCCTGGCCTGTTTCATATCTTCTTAATCTTCTGTTCAATTTTTTAAAATCATTTTCTATACTTCCTATTTTTTCATCCAATTCTATTATGGCAGCTGAACCCCCTACCCCTGCTACAGCAACAATATAATCCTGGTGTTGCTGGTCCATCAACAATTGCAAACTATTTAGCTCATTATTTAGGGTGTTTTTTACAGCTTGCGAGAGACCACCTTTGTACGATCCTCTTGGCTCCAGCTGATACTTTTTTATGCTTCCGTCTGTTCCAACATTATCAATAGTTATTTCTGCTGCTAAACCAAAAGGCGGTTCCTGCTTTATACCTGCATAAACATTATTTCCATCACCTTCCAACACCCACTTGCCATTGTTTATCCCAAAACCGCCCCTTGATTTTATGTTTAATGCCAGAGGATTTCCTGTGGGGGAAATTTTTGTTATTTCTAGCTGAGCATTCTTTGGTGTAAATTCCAGTCTTCCTTCCAGCTCGCTCAAACTTCCACTTTCCAAATTTTCAATGTATTCTGGAAAAACAGAATTTCCCTTCCTAAAACTTGAAGTAAATCCAGAACCTCCCAACCATACCTTTTCTTTACCATATGCAAAATAATTTTCTCCAGTCCCAGGATGAAAAAAATTTTCATTATAATATATGTTTAATGGGCTATCACCATACACTTTATGTTCTACACCATCAATTACTGCGTTTGTTCTTGAACCTATATTTATTATTCTTCCATCTGCAATTATAACTTTTCCAAGGCCACCACTGTAGCCTTTTACTTTAAAATTCTCACCCTCAAAATTTTTTCCAATAATTGTATTGCCTGCAATTGTAACCTCTTCACCTTCAAGAATTTTTATCTGTGATGAAGACTGCGAGCCAAAATTTGATAATAAAAATGTCCTGCCGTTT
>CAYXPX010000022.1:0-12688 GCA_964467335.1 Candidatus Woesearchaeota archaeon
GATCTTCCAGCAATGAAAGATCCTCGTCAAAATCCCCAAGTTCTTCATCGTTTATTTCTTCATCCAAAGTTTCCAGGCCTTCAAGTCCGCTATCGTCAACCGCTGCACCCTCATCCGCTGTTTCAGATGTATCCTGCACAGTACTGGTGCATCCAAAAATAAACAAAATTAAAACCAAAGCAACCCACTTCATAGTATCACTTCCTTTTATTCAGTAGCTACATTAAGCTCTGCATTTCCAGACGCTCTTGCGCTTTTTAAAGTTTCCTTAAGTGCACTATGCGCTTCTTTAAGTTGCTCATGGGCTTCCTTCAGGAGTTTCTTGCAGTTGTCAGCATCTCCTGCATCGCACTCTGTCTTTGCCTGTTCAAGAAGGCTTCTTGCTCTCTCAATAAATCCGTCAAATTCCTTGGCGCCTTCAGCACCGCCGAATTTCTCAATCATCTCAGCAAGTTTATCCTGCAGTCTCTCAGCCTTTACAAGCATATGCTCAAGCCTCTCAGCAAACTGAATTCCTGCACCAAGGCTTAGCTCGCTCCTTGTATCGCTCCAAAAGTCCTTAATCTTCATGCCAATGTTCTTTATTTCATCAGTTGTCTCAGCGCCCTCTGCTTCAGCTCTTAAGCTTGCAAGAACCTCAATTTGCGCGTCAACGCTCGCAACTCTGTCTCCTAAAACATCAAGCATGTCATCTCTTCTGCCAAAATCATCAGCACCCTCAAGCTTGGCTCCCCACTGCTCATAATTTAATTTCCTTTTCTCAAGCACAGCAGTCAGTGTATCAATGGCCTGCAGTAAATATTTCTTTGCAGCCCCAAATCTCTTCTCGCCTAATTCATTGCAGCCCTCAGCGTCAGGATTTTCCTCGCACGCCTCTCTCCACATTCTCATCTTTTCGGCAAAATCCTCTTTATCATCTTCATAAGTCTCTCTTGCTTCAGCATATTGCATCTTCTTTTTCTCAAATCTGTCCATTATCTCATCATGCCTGCTCATCAAAAATTTCTTTTTCTCCATAGAGTTCATCGCTCTTAAGCTTGTTCTCTCATCAGCGCTTAAAGCAGAATAAAGCATCTTTTTTCCTCTCATTCTTTCCTCTCCGCTCATTCTGTTATACATTACACGCTCTTCATCATTCATGCTGTCCTCGCCAGGAAATACTGACTCAGCATCATCATCACTAACTTCATCTTCAGAAGAGTCTGCACGAAAATTTGCTCTTCCATTGGCATTAGCATTGAATCCTGCACCAGACGTAACAGAACCACTTCCAGAACCCTCATGCTCAGACATAAATGTCTCTCTTTCCTCAGGGCTCATCCCCTCATATATACCTCTTTCCTCTTCTGTAACACCCTCTTCATGGGCAAACACAGAAACAGCGCTTCCTATTAATAACAAAGCCAAAACAAATATCGCAAATATTTTTTTCATATTGACCTCCATATAATTTTTTTCATACAACACATATGGACAGCCTACTATATAAACATTCTTTAGTTTTTGCAATATAAAAAAAAGATTCAGGCAGATTAACCTTAACAAAGCTTTATTTTGCCTTATTTTTCCTTTCCACAAAGTTTTTAATACCCTAAGAACACAAAAAGGCAGATATGAAAAAATTAATCATTTTTCTATTGGTGCTGCTGCTGACAAACATAGCTTACGGTGCAACAATACAGGGAGGGGTATACGACTTTTCCCTTGAAAAACTTGAAAATATAATAATAGAAATAAACACATCTCCTACCCAAAGGCAGGTAGCAGTAGACGGCTCATATTCATTCGAAGTTGCTTCTGGAAGCTACATCATAACAGCAAGAACAATAGACAATGAAGCATTGGCAAGAGAAGAAATAACAATAACAGGAGAGGGAAGATATACCATGGATCTTATCGCATTTATAGAGCTGAACGAACTTGAAGATTCAGATCTTGATATTGATCCCGCACTTGATATAGAAGAAAAAAATAAAACAGGCACAATTGTTATAATTATTGCCGTCCTGCTTCTTGTTGCCTCAGTGCTGTTTTTCATCTACAAAAAGAAAAAAAAGCCAGAGAAAGAAGAGCCGATTCTTGACGGAGACGACTTAAAGAAAAAAGTGCTGAATATAATCACAAAGGAGAACGGCAGGACAACTCAGAAAGAGATAAGAAAGCAGCTGCCATATTCTGAGGCAAAAATAAGCCTTGTCTTGACAGAACTTGAATCTGAGGCAAAAATAAGAAAAATAAAAAAAGGAAGAAGCAACGTTATAATATTAAACAGGTAAATAAAAACTATTATTTATATAACTTTTCAATTTCAGCTCGGAATTGCTCCCATCCAGCTATAGGAACATGTGTTTGGGATGCTGCTAAGATTTTTTCCATAGTCGGAGTAGCTGTTTTCTGCGAAGGTGGTAGAACTACATCATTTTTCGGCGCGTCGCCTTCAGTGACTACACGAGGTACCCCGCGCAGGGCAACACGATCGTACACGTTACGAACAAAGGCAAAGAAACCGGAACTGAGGTTGAAATCATCCAGCCACGAAGCCCGCCCAAGAAATTTCTTATCGTTGCTTCTTAATTCACTTTGCACGTAATCTTGCAAAAGTACGAAAACATATGGAGTTTTCCCTGCTTCTGCGAACATTTCCATATTCAAGCCAAAATTTTCTTCATCAGGTCCATAGATACGTTGAGCTGCCTTTCTTTGCTGAGAATTTAATTTCTTTAATGCTTTAGGATCAACTACAAAATACCCATATTGGTCGTTGTCTTTCACAAGTTTTAATCCTTTACTATCAACAACCACACTGTCCTTGTGTTTTAAAGAAGATTCAGCTGCTTCAGCATCAGGGAAATAGTTTCCTTGCCCTATTAACTTTCTATAGGCTTCATCAATATTTTGTAAAACTAGATTCTGCGGTTCACGTGTAATTGCCCATAAATGCTCATTTTTTTGGACAGTATAAAGTTCTCCATCAGCAGTATGAAACCATGTACTTCTTAATCCATGATTGGTTCTTCGTTCAGTGGTAAGTTGATCAACATGCTGAAATGTTCCAGGCTCTAGTTGTTTATATTCCAATAAGTTTCCAGTAATGTTTTCCAATACCATTGTATTAGAAGATAAACGGGCTTATTTATAAAGCTTTCTATTTGTTATTACTTTGTAGTAGCTTTTAAAAAACACCTATTCCAATCAAGTATCGCTAACTTTACAGCTCACTAATTAAAAAGACTTAAAAAATTAGTGATAGGGTAAGTTTCAGACTAGACAAAACCAAATTTCAGCTTTCAGCAGGAACGCCTTCTAATGAATCATAGCTTTCAAGATTATTTCTGGCCTCATAAAAATGTTCAAGTGCCTTGTTCAGGTAGCCGCAGACAGCCCCTTTATTCCTCGGCAATGGAAATCCCCTGCTTGCCCGCTCCTCGCTCCACATCTCAACATTAATAATTTTTAGTATGTCATATTTTGTTTCATCGTTCGCATTAAGCGTCCTTATCCACTCGCTGACAACCTGTTTAAGCTGTCCGACATTCCTTATGGGGTTTTGTGTATTAAGCTCATTTCTCATCCTCTCGTCAAGGAAAAGAATGCCTCCCCTGACGCCTCCCCTTATAAGATTAAGTTTTCCTATAATCTCTTCAGTATAAAGCCGTCTGTGTCTTAATGCAGGTTCAAAATCCCTTGTCTCCTGCAAAAATTTTATTATGTGTTCAGAGGCAAGTTTCAGGTTATTCCTTGCATTAAGCAGATAAATCTCCATATCTGCATCCCTGACCCTCTGGTTTGAAGAAGAAAAGCTGCCCTTTATAAAATCAAGCACTCCCATGAAACTAAGACATTGATAGAATTTAAATAAATTTCTATAAAGCAGTATAACCAAAGCCTTTTAAACTAAAGCCATAACCTAAAATAAAACAAGTCTAAAAAGAAGCAGGAAAGCTTCAAATTAACTCCGCAAGGAGAACAAAAATGGCAACAATATATGACGCAGATATACAAAAATCAATAGAAAAGATTGCATCTAGCTTAAAGCCTTTCATAAAAATCCCTGAATGGGCAAAATATGTAAAAACATCAAGTGGAAAGGAAAGACCGCCTGAAGATCCAGAATGGTATTACAAAAGGGTAGCATCAATACTTGTAAAAATATACAAGAAAGGACCTATTGGCGTCTCAAAATTAAGGATGAAATATGGAACAAAGAAAAACAGGGGCCACCATCCTGAAAGGTTTGTAAAGGCATCAGGAAAAATAATAAGAAGCATACTCCAGCAGCTTGACAAGGCAGAGTTTACATCATTTAAAAAAGAAGGCGTGCACAAAGGCAGGATAATAACTGCAAAGGGAAAATCTATTGTTGATAAAAACGCAGTAATAATAAAAAATGAATGAATCAAACAACCAGCAGGAAATTGAAAAACTGCATAAACAAATAATACAGATTGAAAACATGGCAAAACAGCATATGAGCTAAGAAGCACTGCAGAGATACAGCAGTCTGAAAACAGCACATCCTCAGAAGGCAGTTCAGGCAGCAGGAATAATAGTCCATCTCGCATCTCAAAACCAGATAAAGGAAAAAATTACAGACATGCAGTTCAAAAGCCTTCTTCTCACAATTGAACCTGAAAGAAGAGAAACAAAAATAATAAGAAAATGACACGCTACAAACCCAAGGCAAAAAAATTAAGGCTTGCAAAAAGAAGGAAGCAGACAAGATGGGCCCCTATATGGATAATACCAAAAATTTACAAAGGCTTGAGGAGAGTTCATCCTGTAAGATTCACAAGAATAAAGAGAAACTGGAGAAAGCAAAGAACTAAGGTATAATGGCAGAAGAAAAATTATTTACAATAAATCTAAGAAGGGAATTTCTTAAAAAGCCAAGGTACAAAAGGGCAAAAAAAGCTGTAACAGCAGTAAAGGAATTCATCTCAAAACATCTCAAGGTTGAGGAAGTAAAAATAGGAAAGCACCTTAATGAAATGATTTGGAGCAGAGGATCAAGGAAGCCTCCTGCAAAGGTGAAGGTAAATGCATATATTGAAGACAAAAAAGCATACGTCGAGCTTGATGGTTATAAATTTGAGAAAGTTGCTGTAGTCAAGGAAGAAACAAAAAAGCCAGAAGAAAAAGTGCAGGAAATAAAAACAGCTGAAGAAGTTTCCAGGGAAAAAGAAGCAGATATAAAAAAATTGGAAAAAGAAGAGATAAAAGAGCTTTCAAAAGAAGAATTAATGAAACAAAAAAAAGAGCACAATCCAAAAACAGAAGAGCTGAAAAAAACAAAGAAAGAAACAGAGGCATTGACAAAGCAGGAGAGGGTTGTAAAAAGTCCGGGCAAAAGGGGCGCAAAAGAACCAAAACCATAATTGAAATAAATAATGCAAACTATTCTCTAATAACAGGGTTTAAATATTTTTATGCCTTAATATATCATGTGGAAATCAGTGATAGAATCTACAAAGATGAAATAGGAGTTGTAAGACTCTTGGATAGCAGGCAGAGAGTTGCAGACATTATATTTAGAATTAACAGTGGTTGGGATGAAGGAGAAGTAGTCAGAAGTAGAAGGGTGTCGATTGATGATGTAAGACATGCAAGAGCATATTATCAAACACATAGAAAAGAAATAGATTCTCAAGTTGCAAGTATTTATGGTAAATGGAAAGCGCCAATTGAAGTACCCCAAAATTATGTGCCTATAATACAAAGCGGGAGAATAGTGGGTTACAGAAGGCAGGACTTAAAAGGAGAATAAACCAATAAAGTATCAGCTGGTTAAGAACCAAAACCATAATTCTTTAAAGCTTGCGCAATAATAAAATAAGCATGGCAAAGCTACCGTTCGAAGAAATACAGAGAAAAATTTTAGTAAAAAAAGAATCATCTGTAAATGATAATTGTGGAAAAAGTCCTGAAGAAAGAAACATAAAAGAACTTCTGGAAAGTTCGGTATTATGTCTAAACAAGCTGCCAGGTCCAAGTTCGCATCAGGCAGCAGACTATATTAAAAAAATTCTAAAAGCAGAAAAAGTCGGACATGGAGGGACCCTCGACCCGAATGTCAGTGGAGTTCTCCCGGTTTCTGTAGGAAAAGCTACAAAAATAATGGAAGCATTGCTGAAGGCAGGAAAAGAATACATTTGTTTAATGCATGTCCACAAGCCAGTACCGCAGTCAAAAATATACAAATCATCAAAAGAATTCACAGGAAAAATAACCCAGCTGCCGCCATTAAAATCAGCAGTAAAAAGACAATGGAGGGAAAGGGAAATATATTATCTGGAAATTTTAGAGATAAAAAACCAGGATGTTTTATTCAGGGTAGGCTGCCAGGCAGGAACTTACATAAGAAAACTTGTTGCAGACTGGGGAAAGGCGCTTGAAACAAACGCGCACATGTCAGAACTGGTAAGAACAAAGGCAGGGCCGTTCAGCGAAAACGAATGGTATTCTCTGCAGGATATTAAAGATGCATACTCATTATACCAGGAAGAGAATGAAAAAGAATTAAAAAAAATACTAAAACCAGTAGAATTCGCAGTCCAGCATCTTCCAAAAATCTGGGTAGTCGGCTCTGCAGTAGATTCAATATGCCATGGAGCAAACCTTTCTATACCTGGAATATCAAGACTGCATTCTGAAATAAAAAAAGAGGATATGGTTGCACTGATGACATTAAAGGACGAATTGATAGCCTTGGGCAGCGCAATTATCCCGTCAGAAGAAATAATGAAATCAGAGAAAGGGCTGGCAGTTAAAACTTCAAGGGTGTTTATGAATCCAGAAACATATCCTCATTTTAAGAAGAGTAACTGTCCCTGATTTTTTCAACAGCATCTAAAAGTAATGGATTCAAACCTACAGTTCTATGAATAATTCTGGCATACTCTAAAATTTTGATCATTCTGTATTCAGCTCCAGAAACAATTTCTCCCCTAGGAAAATCTTCAACCAATTCAGAAAGTCTCTTACTTTGATAACCTGTTTGTAAAACCATAAAAATAACAAATAAGAACAAATTTTATAACTCTTTCTAATATATTCCTGCTATGCAAACATTACAAATTTTAAAGGAAGAACCAAAGTTCAAGGGATTAATAAAAATAGACAGATCATCAAATATTCCCCTAATAGGTATGATCCAGATTGGTATAATAGACAGGGGTTCATCATTATTGCAGGTAAGGGCATCAACAGCATGCAACATGAAATGCACATTCTGCTCTACAGCTGCAAATTCATACAATATCCACCCATACAATTATGAAGTTGAATTAAGCTACCTGATGGAATGGATAAAAGAGGCAATAAAATTAAAAGACAATAAGGTAAATCAGATTAATATAGATTCTGTAGGCGAGCCGGCTGCATATCCAAAAATAGCAGAGCTTGTAAAAGAAGTAAAAAATCTTCCAGAAGTAGAAATAGTGACAATGCAGTCAAATGGCACTCTGCTAAATGAAAAGCTGATAAAAAATTTAGAAGAAGCAGGATTAAACAGAATAAATCTTTCAGTGCACTCTTTAAATCAAGAGCAGTCAAAAATTCTCTTTGGATCACAAAATTATAACCTAAAAAAAATAACTGAAAATTGCAGGTTAATAAAAAATTCTAAAATAGAGTTAAACATAACTCCAGTATATCTGCCAGGAGTAAACGATGAACAAATTTCAGAATTAATAGGGTTTGCAAAAGAATTAAACTGCAGAATATCAATACAAAAGTATGAAATATATAAATACTCAAGAAAAGAGAAGAAAGCAAAAGAGCAGAACTGGTTCAAATTCTACAAATGCCTGGAAGAATTGGAAAAAAAGCACAACTATAAGTTAAAGCTCGGCCCGTTAGATTTTAAAATCTACAAATCGCCAAGAATCCCTTTAACATTAAAAAGAGGCGAAGTCATAATGGCAGATGTTGTAATGCCTGGCTGGATAAAGAATGAAGTTATTGCTGTAGCAAATAACAGGGCAGTAACAGTATTAGACTGCAGCTCAAACCCAGGAGAAAGAATAAGAATAAAAATCCTTGAAGCAAAAGACAGTATTTACATTGGAAAAAAAGTTTAATTGTCTGTAAATTCATTAGCTGAACCGTCAGAATGATAAACAGCACTCTTCAAATCTTCTCCATAAATCAGGGAATAAATCCCCTCAAGCCTAGCAACTAATTCCTGCTGGTTCCCCTGGCCAACAGCAAGTCCATAGCTTGCTATAAATGATTCCCACAAATCCTCGTCGCAGGTAAAAAAAGGATGTCTCCAAAGGTAAGTCAACCTATGTTGTAATTCATCCAGACTGCATGTAAGATGGTTATAAGGATGCTTTGAACTAACTCTTTCAGCAAAACTCTCAAAGTCATACTCCCAGTATTTTCGTGCCATTGCAAGATCAATACTCTTTGACAAAACAAAATAATCAGAGGACTGTATAGCCGCCATAATAAAATCTCCGTTGGGCAAAGGCCGGAATTTTAAAGAAAGATAATCTCCTACTTTATTAGCCATGTCTGGGTTTTTAAAATTAAGCAGTGCATAATCAGGTGATAACTCAAAAAATCTGCTGGCAAACGCCCTAATATTTGTAAATTTCTCAAAATCAATTTCAGAGACATCATATCCATCCTCCATAAACCTCCGGACATTCCCTCTGTAAAACATTCTTGGATCACCATTTACAACTAAAACCTTAAAATTCTCCCTTTTAAGCATATCTTCAAGATTAAAAACTTCCATAAAAAAAATCAGCACAAAAACATTAAAAACCTTTCTAAAATAACCACCATAAAGTAATTCCAAGCATCCCATAATCCTTAAATACCATTAAAACCAATTCCAAAGCATAAGACTCTTAAAACAAAAAGGAGGTAAAAAATGGCAAAACAAAACTCAACATCTGAAAGGGTTGGTGGCTGGGCGTTCATTATAGGTGCAGTAATAGCGCTTATTTTGGGAGCACTTACAGCCACAGCAGGCCAGGTATGGGTAATCGGCTTGCTGTTAATACTTGGCCTTATAGTTGGTTTGCTGAACGTAACAGATAAAGAAATAGTTGCATTTCTTGTTGCTTGTTTGGCATTCCTGGTAGCTGCGCCAGTATTTAGCGCCACATTAAGCGGCGTAGTAGGCGGCTTTGCATGGTTGGAAAGAATCCTGACCCATGTAGCTGTATTTGTATTGCCTGCTGCATTGGTTGCTTCTCTTAAAGCAATACTTGCACTTGCAGGAACAAGGTAAATTTTTTTACCTTTTTTTTCTTTTTTTGAACCATTAAGCCAGTACAATCCTAAAAATGCAGAAAAGAATAATAATCACAGGCATTGTTCAGGGGGTGTTTTTTAGGGATTTTATAAGAAAAAACGCAGAAGCCCTAAAAATAAAAGGATACGTGAGAAACACAAAGGAAGGCAGCGTTGAAGTTCTTGCTGATGGAAAAAAGGAAAACATAAAAAAGCTTGTAGAACAGTGCAAAACAGGGCTATCAGAAGCCAGAATAAAAAATATAAAAGTAAAAGAAATAAAAACAAAAGAAAAATTCAGTAATTTTGCAATAAGATGGATGCAGTAGCAGAATGTATAGAAGGACTTGAAGAAACAACGCAGCTAGAAATAAAAGAAATACTAAAAGTTAGTTCAGAAAAAATACTGGCAGGCAGGGTAAAATTTAAGGCAAGAAACATTAAATTATTAAAAAAATTTATCTGCAGCACAAGAAGCTCGGTAAAAGTGTATGAATTAATAGAAAAACTGGAATTCTCTGATATAAAAGATCTTGAAGAAAAAATAAAAAATGTAAAATTTCCAAAAATTAAGCCGCCTTTTGTTGTAAGATGCGAAAGATCAGGAGAGCATGATTTTAATTCAATTGATATTGAAAAATTAGCAGGTGAAATCATTGTCTCAAAAAATAAAAATCTTAAAGTTGATTTAAAAAACCCAAAAACAATAGTAATTATAGATATAATAAAAAATATCTGCTTTGTAGGCATTGACTACACAAAAATAAGGCTTACAAAGAGGGACTACAGAATAAGATTAATTCCAAATCCGATAAATCCATGCATAGCATACTCAATGCTGAGAATAGCTGATGTAAATGAAAAGGATGAAATTTTAGATCCCTTTTGCAGGTCAGGCGAAATACCAATAGAAGCCGCAATGTTCTTTCTAAAAATCCAGCCTAATAAAAAATCTCTTGAAATCCAGGACGCGCAAAAACAAAGAAACAAAAAACTGAAAATATACTGCACAGACTCTTCGTTTAATAATATAAAATCAGCAGAAATAAATTCAAAAATAGCAGGCATCTACAAAAACATAAAATTCAGCAGAATTGACATAGAATGGCTTGACACAAAATTCAAAAAAAACTCCGTAAATAAAATAGTAACCTTTCCCCCGTATCCAACGCTAAGCTTTCCTCTAAAAAACATTGAAAAAACCTACAAAGAGCTGTTCTATCAGGCAGAATATATACTGAAAAAAACAGGCTCAATAACAATATTCACGCCAGTACCAGAAGATATTAAAAAATATGCAGAAAACCACAATTTCAAAAAAGAAATAGAAATAAAAACAATCCACATGAAAAAGCCGTTTTATATAATAAAATTCAGGCATAAATAATGCAGGCCAAAATTAAGCATCAAAAAAGCTTTTATACATCCGCAGACAGTTCAAAATAATGGTCCAGCCAGAACATAGGTTGATAGAGGAAAGAAAAAAGAAACTTGAAACAGTAAGGTCAATGGGTATAAATCCATATCCCTACTTATTTGAGCAGAAGCACCATTCAGATGAAATTCTTCTAAAATATTCAAAATTAAAAGCAGAAGAAAAAACAAATGATAAAGTCTCAATGGCAGGAAGAATAATGTCATTAAGGCAGATGGGAAAAGCATCCTTTGGCCACATTCAGGATTCAACTGGAAAGATGCAGTTTTACATAAGGGAAGAAGATGCAGGAAATGAAAACTACAGGCTTTTTAGACTATTGGATTTAGGCGATATAATTGGAATAAAAGGCATAGTTTTCAAAACAAAAACAGGAGAAGTCTCTGTATGGATAAAAGAACTTGAACTGCTTTCAAAAGCGCTTCACCCTCTTCCTGAAAAATGGCACGGCCTGAAAGATCCTGAAATAAGGTATAGGCAGAGGTATCTTGATTTAATCTCAAATCCAGAAGTTGCAGAAGTTTTCAAAAAAAGAGCAATAATTATAGATGAAATGAGGAACTTCCTGAAAGAAGAAGGCTTCATAGAGGTTGACACTCCAACGCTCCAGCCTGTCTATGGAGGCGCAGAAGCAAAGCCGTTTATCACAAGGCTCAATGCACTTAATATGAACGTGTACCTTCAGATATCTCCTGAGCTTTATCTAAAAAGGCTTATAATAGGTGGCATGGAAAAAGTATTTTTTATAGGTAAGAATTTCAGGAATGAGGGCGTGGACAGAACCCACAATCCAGAGTTTACAATGATGGAATGCTACGAATCCTATGCAGATTACAATAAAGTAATGCAGAGGGTTGAAAATATGGTTTTATCAATATGTAAAAAAGTTAACGGCAGTGCAAAAGTAAAATACGGCAGCGTAGAAATGGATTTTAAAACCCCGTGGAAAAGAATGACCATGTTTGAGGCAATTAAAAAACACGCAGATCTCGATGTAGAAAAAATGTCAGAAGCAGAATTAAAGAAAAAAATAAGAGAGCTGAAACTTGAGATAGGCTCAAAAGACGAAATGATAAACAGCATTTTTGAGGAACTTGTTGAAAAAAAGATTATACAGCCTACATTCATAACAGATTATCCACTCACAATTTGTCCCCTTACAAAAGTCCACAGAAAAAATCCAGGATTGGTTGAAAGGTTTGAAGCATTTGTAAACGGAACAGAGATTGCAAACGCATATTCAGAGTTAAATGATCCTGTTGAGCAGGATAAAAGATTCAGTATGCAGGAAGAAAAAAGAAAAAAAGGAAAAGAAGAATCCCACCCAAAAGACAGGGATTTTGTCGAGGCAATGCACTATGGTATGCCTCCATGCGGCGGAGTAGGAATAGGTGTTGACAGGTTGGTAATGTTTTTAACAAACCAGCACTCCATAAGAGATGTAATCCCTTTCCCGTTCATGAAGCCCATTGAAGAAAATAAAAACATTTAAAACCGTGTAGCAAAGCTCTGTTAGTATTTTCACTAAATCTTTTCAATAATTTCTTTTACAATATTTCTCATAAAATTGTAATATTTCATCAGTCTTTTTTGGATTGAGTGAATAATGAATTTCTCCGGTTTTGATGGCTGGAAGTAACCACTCGTCCTGTACCAATTCTTTAAGTGCTTGCTTTGTTATTTTAGCTCCTCGGAGATGTCCTGGAATTCCGCCCAGAATATTTTCTGTATGAGAACCACTCCATTTTCTCCATTGTACTAATTTTCTGATAATCCTTGCTTTTATATCCAATGTTGAAAGATTCATGCAAAAATAAATTTTCAAAAGTAATATAAATCTTCCTTTCAATTAAGAAACAATATTGTCTCAAAATAGAAATATTTAAATAGTAGCTCAAATATCCAACCAATAGGTGATTACAATGGAAGAAAAATCATTATTTGTTGAATTTATGGGCGACTCCCCAATGATAAAAGTCATGGACTACCTTATTACAGAGAGAGAAC
>CAYXPX010000023.1:0-11338 GCA_964467335.1 Candidatus Woesearchaeota archaeon
CATAAAGGAGGCTATGCCTCATTTCTACTTAAAACTTAGGGTTGCACCAGAGCCCGACACCCAAAATTGAGCATAACTGTATATATACGATTATGTATAATAAATCCCACTATAAAGCCTTAAAACCCCAATAAAAATCATCTTGTAATCAATTTTTGTTACTGCCAATCTTAAGTTTTTTCAAATTTTATCGATTACCAAATTTTTATTACTTTGATTATTTAATAAAATTTCTCTTTAACTTTTGTAATTACTCTATAATAATTACAGATTAGAAAGGTTTAAATATAATTTCTTTTTATCCTTAGATTATGAAACTTCCAATTTTAATGCTGCTTTGTGTTTCACTGCTTGCTGTTTCTGCTTTTGCATTAGATGTTGATATAATTCCTGAGGATGCAACTGAGGATGATGATTTAGAGTGTGTGCTATCTGGTTTAAGCGATGATGAGTCTGAATTATTTGATTATTACTGGTATATAAACAGTGAATTTGCTGCTGTTTCAAGCGAACTGGACAGTTCGCGTACTGATGCAGGTGATAGAGTAATGTGCTATGTTACTGACAGTTTTGGCTCTTTTGCCGGCTCTGAAACAATAACAATACTTCCTGCTCCTGAGGAAGAACCTAAAGAAGAAGAACCAGAAAACCAAAGGCCAAGTGTTGAGATAACAAGGCCAACAGTGAGTGTTTTTTTTATTGATCAAACTGTTTTATTTAGTGCAAGCGGTTCTGATCCTGACGGCGATAGATTAAGCTATGAATGGAATTTTGGAGACGGCAGCAGTGCTGATTTTCAAATTGTTGCACACAGGTATAACAGGCCTGGATTTTATACTGCAAGTGTTACTGTCAGCGATGGAGAGCTTAGTGCAACTGACAGAATAATTTTAGAGATAATTGAGAGGCCTGCTGAAAATGAAGAACCTGTTGCTGTAATAACAGCAAGCGACAGATTTGTTGGACCTGATGATATTGTTGTGCTCAGCGGTCTTATGAGTTATGATCCTGACGGCAGGATAGCAGGCTATGAATGGATTTTAAGACCTGGCGCTGATTTTGCTTTTGGAGACAGCAATGACGGCATTGTTACAATAAGATTTAACAGGAACGGCTTTCACAGGGTTGATTTAAGAGTTACTGACAATGAGGGCGCAACAGATTCTGATTTTGTGTTGATATTAGTCAGCGATGCTTTTGCTGAAAATGAGGCTCCTGTTGCTGATGCAGGGGATGATATTAATACATTTGCTGGTGATGATGTTAATTTTGATGGCAGCGGAAGTTTTGATAGTGACGGGACGATTGTAAGCTATGAATGGGATTTCGGAGACGGCACAAGTGATACTGGAATTAATCCTTCATATGAGTATAATGCAGCCGGAACTTATATTGTTACACTTACTGTTACTGATGATGACGGAGCAATTGACAGTGATACTTTAATTGTCGATGTTAGTGAACCAGATATTAATGAAGACCCTGTTGCTGACATATCTTTTGGAGGAAGATTTAATTTTGATGGCAGCGGAAGCTATGATCCTGACGGGGAGATAGTAAGTTATTTTTGGGATTTTGGAGACGGCACAAGCAGCGATGATGTAATAATTTCCCATATTTATGACGAACCAGGAACTTATGTTATTACACTTACTGTTACAGATAATGACGGTGCAACTGATACTGAGACTATTACCATTACTATAACAGAAACTACAATTTTTACCAGAGAACTTGATGCTGACAAAAGACCAGGAATTTTAACTGATGAGAGAAGAACTGATTTTGGATTTGGAAGAATAATTCCTTCTGTTGAAAAGAGATTTTACAGCAGCGGAGAAAATGTTGTGCTGTTTGTAAAAGTTGCAAATGCGGCAGGCAGAGATGCTGATCTTGATTTTGTTTTAGCTGTGCCTGAATTTAATTATCAATATAATGTAAATAATATTAATGTTGATTCAGGGCAGGTTAAGTTTATTACAGTTTTTTTAAATATACCTGAAAGTGCTGCACCTGGAAATTATGTTGCAAGGCTGAGCCTTGATTCTGGCGAAGAAATAAAGAGAGATTACTGGCAGTTTGTGGTAGCTTAAAAAAGAAGGATTTAGTAACTACTTATTGGTTTTGAAAACAACCAAAAACTATATAAATAAGTACTTACTTCATTTTGATAACACTATTGAGTGGTGTTATTGGAGGCATATGAAGATGAAAGGATTAGGATTGTTTGCATTTTTTGTTTTAGCTGTTTCATTACTTGCAGGAACTGTTTCTGCACAGGCAGCTGATTTTGTAACTATTGATCATGTAAAAGTAAACGGCATGGCTGCTAGTCCATTGTCACCAATATTTTTGGAGAGAGGGCAGCAGGTATTTGTTGAGGTTTTCTTTAGGGGCACTGATGTTTGCGTTATTGGAGATGCAAATCCATGCTATGATGCAAGAGTTGAGGTTGAGATTCAGGGATATGAACATGGAGAGGTCAGAGATGTTGAGGGTCCTTTCGAGGTTGAACCCGGCGTTCAGTACAGAAAACTATTGTCATTTATGCTTCCTGATGATATACAGGCAAGCGATGATGTAAACCTTAATCTTGAGGTAAAACATGATGACGGCCTTGTATTTTTAAGTTTCCCAGTAAGAATACAGGAACAGAGGCATAGTGTAAATGTATTTGATGTTATTTTTAATCCTCAAAACAATGCAAGGGCAGGACAGCCTTTTTTTACAACTGTAAGGCTTGAGAATCTTGGAGACAATACTGAAGGCAGCGTGAGAGTGAATGTTGCAGTACCAGCTCTTGGAATTCAGACAAGCGAATTTGTTGACAGATTAAATACTTTTTCAGATAATGACGGTGATGATGCTGCTACAACAAATGATTTACTGCTGTTTATACCAGAGAATGCAGCTGAGGGTGATTATGATGTTGTAGTTTCAATAGAATATAACAGGGGTTTTGATGTGAACCAGAGAACATTTACTATGCATGTTTTGGGCGCACAGCCGGTTCTTCCTGCTGATGATGTTGAGGGAACAAGGGTTGTAGTAAATGTTGAGAGCGAAACATTAAGCGTTGAAACAGGAGAGGGTGCTGTTTACAGATTTTCAGTTGCAAATCTTGGACAGAGTCCATCAACATTTAATTTTGAACTTAGCAATACAGGCGGATGGGCAAATACAAGGGTTGATCCGGCTTCAGTTACTGTGCAGCCTGACCAGACCAAAGAAGTTTTTGTATTTGTGGTTCCGAATGAGGGAACACTTGGACCAAAAGCTTTTAATTTAAGGGTTTTATCAAATGGAGATGTATTGTCTGATGTACAGCTTGTACTTAATGTACTTGCGCCTAAAAGCGAAGCTGATGCAAAGACTGTATTTACATGGATATTTGCAGTATTACTTGCAATACTAGTGATACTTGTTGTTGTAGTGCTTGCAAAGAAAATGGTTTCAAAAGAGGGCAAAGGCATTGAAGGCCAGACCTACTACTGAAGTGATTCATGATGAATCTGTTAAAAATATTTTTTGTTTTTTTTGCTTGTTTTTTTCTAGTTAATCCTGCTGTTTTTTCCACTAATATATTTTCTGATGAGAGAATACTTGAGCTCTGCCCGAGGGAGACTGATGTTTTTGCTGACAGAGTCATTAATGATGAGAACACAGTTAGAAATTATGGCGTCAGCTTAAGTGGTTCAGCTGCTTCATGGGGTGTTGTTGCTCCTGCAAGCTTTATTCTTGCGCCAGGAGAGGAAAAAGCAGTTTATATTTATGTTACTGCCCCAAGGGATGCTGATCCCCGCAATTATAATTTTGTAGCTAGTGTTGATTCAGGTTCTTCTGCAAGGGCAATAACACATGTTGTAAAAATTAAGGACTGTTATGGATTTTCCCTGGCTTCAGGCAAGGATTCCAGCAATGTATGCCCTCTTGATAATTCAAGATTTATTGCAACTGTAACAAACAGGGGGAATTTTGCACAGAATTTTAATTTAAATCTTGGAGGTGATCTTGCTTCTTCTGCTGTCTTGTCTGAGAATGCTTTTGTGCTGCAGCCTGAAGAAAGCAGGCAGGTTGTTATTAGTTTAAATGCGCCGGCTGATCATGGAGTTTATAATCTTGAGCTGAATGCTGAAGGTGACAAAAACAGGAAATCAATTGATTTTGAGCTTGTTGTTGGCAGCTGCTACCAGTATGAGCTTAATCTGAGATCTGAAACTGGAGGAGTGAGCATGTGCGAGCGCACAATAACTTCTGTTCCTTTTAGTGTGAAAAATCTTGGAACTGTTCCAAATACTTTTTACTTAGAAATAGATGAGGGGCCTTCATGGGCAAGGCTTAACATGGATAATGTTTTTCTTAACCCAAATGAATCAAGGGCATTTCTTGCTGCACTGGCACCTAGTTATGATGATGTGGGAAATCACAGCATTTCAGTTGTAGTTTCTCCTGAAAAGGGAAATGTTGTTGCAAGAGGAACAGCCAATGTTGAAGTCAGGGACTGCCATGCTGTAAGACTTGATGTGACCAAAACAGAAGATACTGTATGCAAGGGACTTACAGGCACTTATGACATAAATATTGAAAATACAGGGGAGGGCGCAAAAACTTTTGATGTTGCTGTTGATGGGCCTTCATGGATGAGGCTTGCAGGCCAAAATTCTGTGGATCTCAGGGCTGGAAGAGGCGCAAATTTCGCAATTTTTGCTTCTCCTGAAGACGACACTGCTGAGGGAGAGTATGAAGCGACAGTTTCTGTCAGTTCGAGAGATGGAAGAGCAACAGCTGAAGAGAAAATAAAAATTGATGTCCTTGGATCTGATGAATGTTTTGCTGCTGATGTAATCCTAAAATATGAAAACATAATTGTGCATCCTGATTCAGGCCTGCTTGTTCCTGTGACTTTAAAAAATTCAGGTTCAAAGAGAGCCGATTACAAACTTGAACTTGGAGGAGATGCTGCGGCTTTTGCAAATATTGCAGAGAGTGAATTTAGTCTTGAGCCTGCTTCTGATATTACAGTTGATGTTTATGTTGCACCAAGGATTGATACTGCTGTCGGCTTTTACACACTTGACATTAACATGAATGCAGGCGATTCAGCTTTAAGTTCAGGCACTATCAACATTGAGGTTACAGACGACCCTTCGAGAGTTACTGTTATTAACGGCAGCGAAGATGAAGACGATCGTGCTAAAGGTTTCTTCGGAGAGAACAAATTTTTTATTTTATTGTTTTTAGTACTCGCGGTTATTGTGGTGCTTGCTTTTATGTTTGGAAGAAAAACTATTGACTTCTTTGAAGACATGGATGATGAAGAAAACAAGAAATAAGCTATACCTTTAGGCTTATGACTTTTGAAGCTCCGTCTTTCATTGAAACGCCGTATATATTTTCTGCCTCTGTGATTATGTTATCATTGTGGCTTATTACCAAGTACTGCGCCTTTTCTGCATATTTTTGTATAAGCTTTGATAGCAGCTGGGAGTTTATTTTGTCAAGAGCTGCATCTACTTCATCCAAAAGGTAGAAAGGCGACGGCTGGTGTTCCTGTATTGCAAATATAAATGCAAGCGCTGCAAGAGTTTTTTCGCCTCCTGAAAGGCTCCTCATGTCCAAAAATTTATTTCCTGCAACCCTAACCTGTATCTCAATTCCTCCATCAAAAGGATTTTCGCTGTTTTCCAGAACAATATGCGCTTCACCCTTTGTTGTAAGCTGGTCGAATATTGACTTAAAGTTTTTTGCGAAAACATTGTACGTTTTCATAAAAATGTCCTTTTTCTTGCCCTCAATCTCTGCCATCATATTCAGAACGTCATCCTTCTCGCTCTTAAGCTTGCCTACTTTTTCTGTTACTTTCTGGTATTCATCTTCTATCTGCTCATAAACTTCAAGCGCCCTTAAGTTTACATTTCCTATGTTATTTAGGGCTTTCTCGCTGGATTTTATTCTTTCTTTCAGCTCATCAACTGATACCCCCTTCCTTATTTTTGCATCCTTAAATTCCCCAAACTCTTTTTCAATAGCTTCAAGTTCTGCTATGAATTTTGCCCTTTCTATATTTATGTTGTTCAACCTCTGCTCGCCTGCTTTTTTTCTTTCTTCCTCCCTTGCAATATCTGTTTCAGATTTCTGCAGCCTTTCATTAAGCTTGTTTCTCCTGCTTATTGACTCCCTGAAGTTTGCGTAGAATTTCTTTTCCTGAATTTCCTTTTCTTTAAACTCATTGTTTTTAGATTTTATAAAGTCTTTCAGGTTTTTTAATTCCTGAACAAAAGATTCACTTTCCTTTTCGTGCTGCTTGAGTATTTTTTCAGTTCTTTCTTTTTCAGGCACCAGTATTGTGGATACTTGCATCTCTATGTTTTTTTCAGCAGCGCCCAATTCTGCAGACTTTTCCCTGAGCTTTAGCCTTTCATCATCAAGAATTTCCAGGTCTTTCAGTTTTTCAGAGTCTGCTGCTTTTTCCTTCAGCCTTGATTTTTCTTTTTTTCTACTTCTGTTATCCTAGTTTCCTCTTCTTTTAATTTTTCATGAAGTTCTTTTTTTAAGTCCAGTAGCTCTGAGCTTTCTTCAAGGTCAAGAGTTTTTTCAAGCCTTATTATCTCTGCCCTGAGATTTGCGTTTTCTTCCCTTGCTTTTTGTATATTTTTTTCTGTTTCCTCTTTTTTGTTTTCTATGCTTGTTATGAGAAGCCTTAATTTTTTTATCTCATTTTCAAGATTTTTTGTTTTTTCGTCAAGGCCTTCCTCTGCAAACCCAAAGCCCGGCCTTTTTTTCCTGTATCCGCCTATCATTGCTCCTGAAGGCTCAAGCAAATCTCCTTCCAGCGTCACTATTCTTGCCCTTCCAATGCCTATTTTTCTTGCAGTGTCTATATTATCAGCCACAACTGTAGAGCCCAGCAGATAGGAGAAAATATTTTTGTATTTTGAATCATATTTTAGTATTTTGTCAGCAAGGCCGTAAACACCATTTTTTGAGAGTATATCGCTGATGTTTTTGTCTTCTGCTCTTTGTTTTATCTTGTTTATCGGCAGAAATGTCACAACTCCAAGCTTATTTTTTTTCAGATGCTCGATACACTTCTGCGCTGTTGAATCTGTATCCACTATAATGCTGTTTGCCCTTGCACCAATTGCGACTTCAAGAGCCAGCGAGAACTGCGGATCCACCTTTCCGAGAGATGCTGCCCTCCCATATACTCCCTTAACTTTTGATTCAAGTATTTTGTTTACGGCAAAATCAGCACTGCTTATTTCCCTGATGCTTACAAGCCTTGCGTTAAGCTTTGCTAGTTCATCAGAATTCAGGCGGAATTCTTTCTGCAGGCTTTCAAGCTGAGCATAATATGAAGTCTTTTCAGCAAGGAATTTGTTCAGTGAATTTTCTGATTCTTTCAGGTCTTTTTTTGAATTTTTTAATTTTTCAAAATCTTCACTGCTTCCATCAAGGTTTTTCAGTCTTTCTTCTGCTGCGTTAAGCCTGAATAACAGCTGATCCTTCTCCCTCATTATTTTCTGCTTTTCTTCCTGGATTTTTCCTGTGTTTTCTATCAGTCTGTATATTTCAGCATCAATATTTTCAAGCTTTTCATTAAGGTTTGATTCAATGCCATGCTTTTCCTTGAGATTATCTATTTTTTTGCAAATCTCTTTTTCCTTTATCTCATTATTTTTTAGTTCTTTCCCGTAATTTTCTTTTTCATTTCTCAGAGAAGCTATTTTTTTGTTTATATCATCAATATTGTTGTTCAGCTGCTGTTTTCTTGACTTTATTTTTTCAATTTCGCTGCTGCATACTTCAAGCCTTGATTCTGACTTTACAAGAGTTGTTTTTATCTCTTCAATTTCCCTTCTTATCTGAAGCTGGTCTTTTTCCCCCCTTATTTCTATATCTTCATTTATCCTACTTATTTCATTTTTGAATTCCTGCACTGATTTTTTTATTGAGTCTATGCTGTTTTCTATAGAACTTATTTTTTCTTCTGCCTCTTTTTTTCTTTTTTCTATGTCCTCTACCCTTTCCTGCTTTTCCCTTATGCCTATGTGAAGGAGAGTCGCCTTGTCGCTTTTTACTGCTTCCTGAAGCTCCCTATATTTTATTGCCTGGTCTCTTTCTTTTTTTAATTCTCTTAGGTTTGCCTCTCTTTCTGTAAGAATGATCTCTGTTTCATTTAGCTTTGAGTCTACTTTCTGAAGCTCATTCAGGCATTTTTGTTTTTTTTCTTCATATACTGAGATTCCTGAAATTTCCTCGATAGTCTGGCGCCTTTCCACGGGCTTCATTTCTGCCAGAGAAACTATATCTCCCTGCAGGATTATGTTATGGCCGTCAGGATCTATTTTTGCAGCGTTCAATAATTCAAGGACCTGCTGCCTTGTTCTTGTTTCGTCATTTATTTTATATATGCTTGTGCCGTTTTGTTTTACAATTCTGCCTATCTGGACTTCTTTGGTGTTTATAGGAAACTGTCCTGATGAGTTGTCAAATTCAATCGTAACCTCTGCCTCTTTTGCAGGAGAGCCTTTTTTTCCGCCGTTATAAATCAAATTTGCTGACTTTTCAGCTCTCATGTCTTTTGCTGAGGATTTGCCAAGCACAAAGCATATGCTGTCACTGACATTTGTCTTGCCTGCCCCATTAGCACCTATAATAATGCTGAATTTCTTTCCAAAAACAAGCTCTGTTTTCTGGGCAAAAGACTTAAAACCCCTCATAGAAAGCTTATTTATGGTCACCATTTTTTAAAATGAGATTTAGCCTGTTTTATAATCTTTTTTATTTTTATTACTACTCCTTATTAAATCTATTTAAAAAGTTATCCTTGTTACCCTTTAAGAGTAGATACATACCGAAAAGCTTATATAGGAGTGAAGATATAGTACATTATCACCTCTTTTTCCCAGGGAGAAGATTCTTCGGAATCTGATCCTTGGGTTTTATATTGAGAACATTGGGATGATTTTATGATGACAAATCTAATACAAAAGATAGTTGCTTCTATATACGCGCCGTTGTTTGCTTTTGGCATCGGATGTTCTAAACCAGAAGATGACGGCAGATGTGAATATAATGAGTATGGGGATTGTGTACAGACTTATAGTGGAGAGAATGGGAGATGTGTTTTGACTGTTACTTATATGAATAATGGCGGCATAAGGCAGGAACTGACTGTAAGAGAACGCTCTCGAACCCGCCTGGATGAAGGCTGTTCTTATAAAATACAAAGTGATTTTTTTGGGATTAAACTTATTGAAAAAAGAAATTGCTCGTCTTCACTTGATTTTTTTCCTGAGCTTTACTTTGAAGCTGGAAGAAACAGAACAATGAAGACAGGCTTTGACTAAATCTATTTTTTGCTAAATTCTGTGTAATGGCATGAACCGCAGTAAATCCTGTCTTTATGAACTGCTAGAAAAATTCCAGGGCCGCATTTAGGGCATATTTTTGATTTTTCCAGCTTATTGCCTGAAATTTTATATTTATTCCATTTTTTGCTTGGTCTTTTATTTTTGGGTTTTTTCTTCTTTGCCATTTTCAGCCTGCTGCCGCCTTTTTCTTTTTGCCTTTTTCAGGCTCAAGGAACTTCAATGTTTTCTCGTCATTGTAAAGGTGGGCTATAACTCTGGCCTTTGAATTCCCAAAATTAGTGTAAATATGCCTTATTGCGACAAGCTCTGGTTTTATACTGTATTTTTTTGCAAGCTCTTCCTTTATGAAATTTTTTGACGGTGTGGGTTTACCTTCGAATTCGAACTCCATTGTAATTCTTTTTCTCTCAAGAAGAGGCATTTCTTTTTCTTTTAAAATTTTCATCTTGTTTTTATGGCATATTCTCCCTTAACTTTTATTCCAAGTTTTTTTGCTATCTCTGATTTTTCTACATCTTCTATAACAACGCGCCCCTTCCATGACTGCGTGAGGTCTGATGAACTGCACAGCGGGCAGCTGTTTCCCTTCACAAAGATTTTACATTTTTTGCATGCTTTCTTTTTTGTCATTTCTTAGCCTTTGCCTTTTTTGCTTCCTCTTCAATCCACTTTAAATTTCCAAGATGCGGCTGCCTCATTGTCAGTCCTATCTTTGGATTTGCAAGGTCCTTATAGCTTACGGCTATTATCCTTGCTCTGCATAAATCACCCACTTTCAGAGTTTTTTTTGATTCTTTTCCTGACAGTACCTTTGTCTTGCTGAAATTTATGAAGTCATCCATTGTCTGGGAAACATGAATCATCCCATCAACAGGTCCTATGCTGATAAAAGCACCGAAATTTGTTATGTCGCTTATCCTGCCAAGCACGAGTTCCTGCATTTCAGGTATGAATGTTATCATTTTAAACTCTGTTTCAAAGTACGGCGCGCCGTCTCCAGGAATTATTATTCCGTCACCAACGTTTAAGACTTCTGTAACATAGATTGCGAATCCTACTTCACTGCTTATATAACCTTCAAGGGATTTATTAAGCATTTCAAATACTGCTTCCCTTGTTTCCTTATTGAGCAGAGCAGGCGGGATCCTGACATGGGTTTTTGCCTTTATTTCATAGAACATTTTTAAATGTGATTTAGATTAGCTTTTTAAAGATTTTGGTGGCTTTTTTATGTGTTTTTAAGCTCAAGATAACTCTTTTTCCTGATTATTATAAATGCTTTTTTAAGCTGTTTTTTGAGGTTTTTATCCTGTGTTGCAACTATACAGCCTTCCTTTGAAAGCCTTGCAAGTTCTTTGTCAACATAATTCTCTCTTGATTTTATAATCTCAATTTTTTCAAGGTATTTTTTAATTAATTTTAGTTCTTTTGGTTTAAGTTTTTCAAGCTCTTCAATGCTTCTGTCCAAAACTGCGATTTTATACTGAAAACTGCAGATTCTGTCTATTTCTGATAAAAAATCTATTTTAAACTTTGCGCAGTAAATTAAAAAGTTTGTATCTAGTATTATTGTTTTCATAATTAATTAAATGGCCTCTCGGATATAGCTTTTCTTGAGCTTTATAAGTCTTTTTAAGGGTTAAATTGTTAAGATTAATATGGCTCTATAAGGCCTATAAACGCAATAAAACACGTTTATACCGCAAGAAAGCATTATATAGTTTTGAATCATTCTAAATCTACCTAAATTTAATAAAAATTAGTGTGAAAAATCTTGAAAAATGGCAGAAGATACTAAAAACAAAAGTGATTATACAGCAGAAAGTATTCAAGTTTTGAAAGGACTGGAGGCAGTAAAACGTAGACCTGGCATGTTTATAGGCAGCATAGATTCTAGGGGTTTGCATCATTTATTATGGGAAGTTGTTGATAATTCTGAAGATGAATTTTTAAGTGGTTTT
>CAYXPX010000023.1:11348-12628 GCA_964467335.1 Candidatus Woesearchaeota archaeon
TGGTTTTTGTACAAAAATAAAAGTTATTTTTCATAATGATAATTCTGTAACTGTGGTAGATAATGGCAGGGGAATACCAACACAAGAACATCCTATAGAAAAAAAGTCTGGTGTTGAGGTTGCTTTAACCATATTGCATGCTGGCGGAAAATTTGATCATAGGGCATATAAGGTTTCTGGAGGTTTGCATGGTGTTGGTGTAAGCGTTGTTAATGCCCTAAGCAAGTTATTAATTGTTGAAGTAAAACAGAATGGTAAAATATTTTTACAGGAATATGAAAATGGAAAGCCAAAGTATGATTTAAAAATAATTGGTGAATGCAGTGAAAAAGAAACTGGAACAAAAATAACTTTTTTGCCTGATGAAACAATATTTACTGAAACTGTTTTTGATTTTAATTTAATTTCCGGCAGATTAAGAGAAATAGCATTTTTGAGTCCTGGTTTAGATATAACTATTGAAGATGAGAGACAAGAACCACATGTAGAAAAAAGATTTTTTTACGAAGGCGGAATAAAAGAATTTGTTCAATTTCTGAATAAAGGAAAACAAGTGTTGAATAAAGATGTTGTTTATATTAACAAACAAAGCAATGGCACAATAGTTGAAATTGCAATGCAATGGAATGACAGCTACAGTGAAAGTATTTTTAGCTTTGTTAATAATATTAATACTGTAGAACATGGAACACATTATTCTGGATTTGCAACTGCTTTGACTAGGGTTATTAATAGCTATATTAAAAAAAAGAAAATGGCAGATGTTAATTTAAGCGGAGAGGATGCAAGAGAGGGCTTAACTGCAATTATTTCTTTAAAGGTTCAAGAACCGCAATTTGAAGGACAGACAAAAACTAAACTTGGAAATTCTGAGATAAAGGGTATAGTGGATAGTCTGACTTTTGATTACTTATCCGGCTATTTTGAGGAAAATCCAAGCGTTGCAAAGGTCATTATTGGAAAATGCGTAAATGCTTTCCAAGCAAGAGAGGCTGCAAGAAAGGCAAGAGAATTAACAAGAAGGAAAGGGGCATTAAACGGCGGGGGTCTGCCTGGAAAATTGGCTGACTGCCAGGAGAAAGATCCCAGTAAATGTGAATTATTTCTGGTTGAAGGAGACAGCGCAGCCGGAACCGGGATTTCTGCAAGGGACAGAAAGACACAGGCAATTTTACCCTTGAGGGGGAAGATTTTAAACGTGGAGAAAGCCAGGCTAGACAAAATTTTTAAGAGCCAGGAAATTTTGAATATTATTACTGCATTAGGAACCGGAGTTGGTG
>CAYXPX010000024.1:0-9574 GCA_964467335.1 Candidatus Woesearchaeota archaeon
TGTGCTGCACGCTGCATGCCAGCCCTATGCTGCTGTATTTTTCCAGAATTTGGTAAGCCTTCTGCAATAACTCAAATACGGGTGTTTTGTCCTTAATTTCTATGTACAAAACAGGAAAATCAACTTTTTTTATAAATGGGGCGTGGCCGTAATGAACCAATAAATCTGCGTTTATATCCCTTGCTTCATTTAATGCCAGATCGCATGCTCCCCAGCACGGCTCTCCGCTTACAAGAATTTCAGCATTTGTATTTGCCCCCAGATATTTTGCCAATGCTGGAGCTTCAGGCTTTAATCCTTCTGGAAGCTGCAACAAAATTCTACTGCATTTTCTTTTATTAATTTCAGCAGCAACGTATTCATTTTTTAAATCAAATCTTGCAGTCATAGAAATAATAAATAAGGAAATTTTATAAGGCTTGCTAAACTTTATATAGATGATAAACTGATTTTAGATAATGGAAAAGTCAAAATCAGAAAAGATAATTGACATAGCTGCAAAAAGGGGGTTTTTTTATCCTTCAGCCGAGATATACAACGCAAAGGCAGGCTTCTGGACATACGGCTCGCTTGGAACAAAGATAAAACAAAAGTGGGAAAATCTCTGGAGAGAATATTTTTTGTCACTAAATACAAATTTTTATGAAATAGACGACTGCAACATACTTCCAAAAAAAGTTTTTGAAAGTTCAGGGCATCTTGAAAATTTCAATGACCCGCTAACACAATGCGAGAAATGCCAGTTTAGGTTCAGGGCAGACCAGCTTATTGAGGATGAATTAAAGGTTAAAGCAGAGGGCCTAAAAGAAGAATCCCTTACAAAATTAATAAATGAAAATAAATTAAAATGTCCAAAATGCAGGGGAAATCTTCTTCCTGTCAGATTTTTCAACATGATGTTTGATTTGAGAGTTGGCGCAACAGGGGATGATGTTGTATATTTAAGACCTGAGTCTGCGCAGAGCCCTTTTCTTGCTTTTAGGAGAGAATTTGAGGCAACAAGGAGAAAGCTGCCCCTTGGGCTGGCAGTTGTCGGCAGAGCATACAGAAATGAGATTTCCCCAAGACAGGGTTTTTTCAGACTGAGAGAATTTACACAGGCTGAACTGCAGATTTTTTTTGATCCTGACAAAATAAACGAGCATGAAAAATGGGACGAAGTCAAGGATTACAGCCTTTCTTTTCTTTCAGACAGTAAAACAAAAAAAATTACATGCAAAGAGATGAATTCAAAACTAAATTTACCAAAGTTTTATATTTATCATCTTGCCAAAGTACAAAAATTCTATATTGATATTCTTCAGATACCTGAAGACAAATTCAGATTCAGGGAGCTTGGTTCTGATGAGAGGGCGTTTTACAACAAAATACACTTTGATGTTGAATTAAATCTTGATACTCTCGGCGGCTGGAAAGAAGTTGGAGGCATTCATTACAGGGGATCGCATGATCTTGGCGGCCATCAGCTTGGATCTGGTGTAAAACTGGAAATTACATTTGATGAAAACGGCAAAACAAAAAAAATACTCCCCCATGTGCTGGAATTAAGCTTTGGAGTTGACAGGAATATCTGGACTCTATTGGATATATTCTATAAAGAGGAAAAAGAGAGAACCTTATTTTCATTTCCAAATATAATCACTCCCCTAGATGTTGCAATATTTCCGTTAGTAAACAAAGATAAGCTGCCTGAATTTGCTGAAAACCAATTTCTATACCTTTTGAAAGAGGGGTTTACTGTATTTTATGATGACTCAGGTTCAATTGGCAGAAGGTACAGAAGACAGGATGAAATAGGCACGAAATTCTGCATTACAGCAGACTTTGATTCTGTAAAAAACAACACCATAACCATAAGAGACAGAGATTCAATGAAGCAGATAAGGGTAAAAACCAATGAACTAAAATTAAAACTGCATTCCCTAATAAAAGAAAACAGGGAATTAAGCGAATTTGGGAAATATATTAATTAAAGGATAAATCTTTATATATCTACTGCCTTCAGGCTTAAATATGCTTATATCTCCTGAAGATAAAGATGTTGCATTTCTTCCTATAAGACCGAATGATAATTTTGCAAAAAATCTTGCAGGATGTTTTGGGATAGATGATCCAGACAACCTAGTTAAAAATAGGATATACTCAAACGGCGAACACTGCCCTACAATAGAAGAGGATTTGGAGGGAAGAAAAGCCTTTGTAGTTTACAGCTATACAAAATCATCTCTTAATCCAACAGAGGCAGAGTCTAGAATTCTGCGCATGACTGATGCAGCATACAGAAGAAGAGCAGGAGAAGTTCATCTTGTGATGGCAGAGCATTTATTTGACAGGCAGGATCTTGACCCTGCATTAAAATATGATGATGAATATGAAAATTTTTCTGCCGGGAGAAAGCGCAAAATAGCAGCGATGGAAGGCCAGCCGTTCAGCCTGAGAGTCACTGTAAAAAATTTTTATGAATCAGGAATAAAAAGAGTTTTAATTTTAGATGGACATTCGCAAGCCCTAGCCAATGAATATCAAAGAGTTTATAGATGCAATCCTAATCTTGTTTTATTTAATTTAAATCCAACACCAATATTTGCATCTTACTTAAAATCCCTGGAATTAAATACTGGAGATTCTGGAGAGAATGCTGTTTTTGTTGCGCCTGACAGAGGATCATGGGAAGCGGTAAAAATGCTGCGCACATTGTCCGGTCTGCCAAATTCATCTATTGTATTCTGCAATAAATACAGGGCAGTGCCAAACGATCCTCAAAGGATAGATGCAGCAATAGAGAAAACGAGCGAGAATTTTTCAGGCGTGGAGGGCAAGATATTAATATCTCATGATGACAAAGGAGACACAATGGGCACTCTGGAAAAAACTATTGTAAGGGGCCTGACAAGGAACGGAAAGCCAAGACAGGTACATATATTCCTTTCTCATATGATCTTTTCTACAAGGGGAGCTTATGAATTAATAGAAGACAATAAATTAAATGTGCATGGATCAAACTCCCATCCGGCAGTTGCTTTCAAAAGAGGCGAACCTGGCTTTGAGCAGATTACTGTGCTGGACTTCACTCCATACTTTGCATGGGCTTTGGTGAACCACGTTAAACTAGGAAAGCCATTGCCGAAAATAAAAGATACCTCCTTATACCACCAACTATTTGAGGTAATAAAAAAAGGCAACATTGTTGACTTTAGTTAGATTAATAAATTGTTCACTTCTTTTTAATTTTACGGGCAGATAATTCAGCCTGGTAGAATACTCGGTTGGCAATCGAGTTGCCGTGGGTTCAAATCCCACTCTGTCCACTTTTTGATTTTAGGCCATACAAGCATATTTATATAATAAAACATCAGCAAAATAAAAATGGAAGACTGCCTGTTCTGCAAATTTATAAAAAAAGAAATAGATGTAAGTCCTGTATATGAGGATAAAAAAACATTTGTTATCCTTGACATCTCTCCTGCATCTCCAAATGGAGGGCACATGCTTGCAATGCCAAAAAACCATTATGAACTTATTTCTGATATGACAGACGAAGATTCTGCTGCTGTTATGTTTACAATTAAAAAAATATCAAAAGCATTGCTGAAATTCGGAGACGGCATGAATGTTCTGCAAAACAACAAAAAGGCTGCAGGACAGTATATACCCCATGTTCATTTTCACCTGATACCAAGATTCAAAAATGACGGAATAACCATAGAGAAATGGACTGCCAATAAATATGGCAGCGAGGAAGAAATGCATAAAATAAAAGAGAAAATAAGAAAGCTTTTAAAAGATTAAGTTGTTTAAAATCCTGTGCGCTTCATTAAAATTATCTACAATATAAATATTTCTTAAAAATTTTTTTCTTAATTTGCTGCAAATAGCTAAAAATTTTTTATCTATTTCACCATGATTCAATCACTATCAAAATACCATATTTTATAACAATACTAACCCTAGATTTTACTGCTAAGTTTCTTAGCGTCCTGGACTGATAAGGTAAGATGATTTCATTATTTAATCTCCACTTAAGACCATTTGTTTTTATTGCAAGCGTTTCTTTAATGGGTATCAAAGATATGGTGTGTTTACTACAACCTACAATTTCAATTTTTTTGTTAAATAAATAAATATTCTGCTTTTTGTTTAGTATTTTTATTTTGTGTCCTTTTTCAACAAAAGGAACTGCTGATAATATATTGCCTAGTGTATGGTCTAAAAGATTTGTTACACCACCTATAATGATTTTCTCTGTATTTTTATTATATCTATTGCAAGCATATTTTATCGCCAGATGCCCGTCAGTAAAGTCTTTATTCCGTTGGTGTTGTATAATTTTAAACTTATTTTTTTTACACCAAACTAATGTTCTTTTTGGAACAGAATCAAGATCCCCCACTAAAACCAAATTTTTATGTCTGTACCTTAATTTTTTCGCCAATAAAATCCCACTATCTGCACATATGATTGGTTCATTCGGTTTAGGATTTAGTTGCATAAAAACAGGCAATTCTGCTCCATATAAAAATATAAAAATGCGCCTCATTGTGATATAACTAAAGATTGTATATTTAATAAACATTTCCAAAAGCCTTTTAAAACAATAACCTTGTTCTTTGTTTGAATGCCTCGGTAACTTAGCATGGTAGAGTACCACTCTCATAAGGTGGTTGTCGGGAGTTCAAATCTCCCCCGAGGCATCGCTTATTAAATACTTAAAACTTAGTCAGATCAAGCTGTTTACTGCCTGCCATTAAAGAATCAAAATCTGTATTAAAAAAAACCAAGATAGAATCTGCAATCGGCTTAATTTGTTTTTTTATATAATGTTCATAATCTGTCTTGTGCTTTAAATTTTGTATTGGCTCAGGACCTGCTTCTGTCATCACATATTCAATCTTATTGCTGTCCAGCACACTTAATTTTCTCGCAGCCTTTACATGAGGAGGCGTAGTCTTCGTATATTTTTTTAATTCTTTTCTTATATTTTTCCTATAAACCAACAAATTATCATATTCCCCTTTTTTAATATCATCAACAAATTTTTTTGTAAAGTTTATAATATCTTTATTATGAAATACTCTGTCCAATAGTTCATGCTGGAATTTTTTCGCCAGTTCTGTCCAGTCTGACCTTATGAATTCCAATCCTGTGAACTGCATCTCTTCTTTTCCATTTTTTACAATTAAACCTGCATACCTTTTTTTAGCTCCTGCCTCTTTTCCACGAAGCTTTGGCATAAGGAATTTTATAAAACACTTATCATAGCTTAATTCCAAAAAACTATCCCTATTATATTCTTTTTTAACCAGGTTATTATAAAAATCATTTATGTGTTTTTCTATCTTTATCCCGGTTTTATCTGCTTCATTCAAATTTTTTGCATTAGAGACTACAAAATTTGAGTCTGTGTCCCCGTAAAAAACATTGTAACCTAGTTTATTTATCTCTTCATGAGTTAATTTCAAGATCTGCTGACCAAAATGAGTTATAGCATTTGCAATATCCAAATCAAAAAATCTGCAACTGGGACTTGCAATGATTCCAAACATCGAGTTCATAAGTATCTTTATAGCGTGCCTGGTTAATTCGTCTTTTGCCTTTCTGGCTTTTTCTCTTTCTCCCCATAGCCTCTGAATCAGAATTGGTAAAATTCCATCTTCATTTCTAAAGCAGGCACCATTTGGAGCCTTTATTAAATTTTTTCCTTTACAGCCAGAAACATAACTATATGGATCTATGTTAAAAGTCCTAATAATTGAAGGATACAGGGACTTAAAATCCAAAACCACAACATAATCATAAATCCCAGGAATGCCTTCCCTTACATAACCTCCCTTGATGCGCTCTTCCTTAGAAAGATATTTTGCTGTGGGCACAACCAGTTTTTTCTTTATGCATTCCCTTATATACAAGGAATCAAAAGAGGCAATTGATGCATTAACCCTATCCAAAGGCATTCCAGTAAGAAGGCTTCTTAGAATTGTAAGCTTTAAAATTCCTGTTTTTTCTATGATTCTTACAACAAGCTCTGCATCTTTAAGATTGTATGCCACTAATTTTTCTTTATTGTTTTTCCATAAGTTATCTATCTCTTTGTGTTTTTCTTCTCCTGTTGCCCTTATAAGTTTTGTATCCTTTAAGATTGTGCCAGCGACTGTATCAAGCTTGTAATCTTTAACCTTAATAAAAGAAACTTTCATTAATGCAAGCGCATCCAGAACCTGCCTTCCAATAACCTCTACTTTACTTTCCCTGAAAAAACTTTCTTCAATTTTTAACCTTACATTTCCTGCTTTTCTTCCAAAGTCAAATGGAATCTTAAGTCTTCTGCATTTTTTGTAGAGATAAGCAAGATCAAAATCAATTACATTCCAGCCCGTTATTACATCAGGATCAATATCAATCAAATCCTCAAAAAATCTCTCTATAACTTCTGCCTCATTTTTGCAGCTTACGGCGTCCTTTATTTTTTCTTCTGAGTTGATAAAAACTTTTTTCTTTCCATCACAGGTGTATCCTATGCAATACAGCACATCATCTTCACTGCCTTTGCTGCTTTCAATATCAAAAGACAGTATCTTGATATTTTCAGGTTTGTAATCTGCGCCTTTAACTTCAGGTTCTTTGTATACCCTATCAATCCTATCTCCTGCTTCATAGTCTCCTTCTACTTCTATACTGCCCTGTATTCCTTTGTCCATCATAAACCTATAAGGAAACCTAATGTCTGCTTCATAACATTCTATATTACTTTCTTCAAATTTTTTTCTTATTTTAGGAACATCATGCGGAATATCCAGAATTACTTTAGAAACTTTTTCTCCATTAAAATTTTTAAAATCTGTTTTCTGAGATTCAAATTCAGCGAGTCCTTCTGCAAAATCCAGGTCGCTTTCCTTTATGTAAAAGTACGGCCTGAACTTGTTTATTGTTACAAAGTTTTCTCCATTTTCAAGTCTTCCGTACAAAAAAACATATGATTTTTCTTCTATAACTTCGTATGTCTGGTAAATAACAAATCCTTTCATGACATTAAACACATAAAGAAAGCTTATAAAAATAGCCCTCGGGGGGATTTTCATTAACCTTCTTAGTGAACGTTTCTTTTAAAGAAAGGTTCCTTTGAACCCCCAACCTTTGCTTTACGAAAGCAATGCTCTACCATTAAGCTACGAGGGCTTATAATTTGTCAAATATGCCATCTCTAAATTTTATCTGACAATCTCTGCAGACAGCGCTTTTTTTCCCTTTTTTCTTAATATAAGTACCTTCAATTTTGCCTAAAAACAGTTCTTTTATTTTATTTCCGCAAATATTACACTTTGACATAAAACCCAGCATCATCAAGAATTTTTAATGTTATTGGTTTGCTAGTTCAGAAGGTATAGGCATGCCTGAAGCAATGTCCCTTATATAACGAACTGATGTAAAACGGGCATCTTCCAAAGTTATAAAATTGCTTTTCATCAGCCCGCTCAAAATTCTTTCTATGTTTTTGACATCTCTAAACCTATCAACTAAAACTCTTCTGTCAATGCCATCCCCTGCATCTTTGACTAATTTATAGACTTCTATTACGTTTTTTGTGTCAGGATGGTCTAAATTTTTACTTAAATCAACTAACCCAACTGCCTCTTCCCATGTTGGATGATCTGCAGTCGAATTTGCCATGTACCTGCCGCCATGAATATTAAGCTCATGCTCTTCAATTGCATATGCAATTACCTCTGGCAGGTTTCTATCCCTAAATTTTTTGCTTATTGCCCCATAGGATGCTGCATCAGTCTCTTTCTGTACATGCGTTAATACTGCAGTCGTCAATCTTTTTCCAGGCACCTCCCCAAAATGCCTCTCGCATGCACTTGTATATTTAATGTTTTTATTTGAGCCCTCCACAATAATTGTTGGCTCAAAATATGATGCCTTTGTGAATCCATTTACAACAATTTTTTCTTCATCCTTAAATTCAATAAATCTTATTTCTTCCTGTTTTTCATTGTCTGATTTTACTGCCCTTAACGTGTATCCTGCAGGGTCCCCGCACTGCTCGCCATCTTCATCGAGGACACAGCAGTAGGACTCAAAAACATGCACAAGCCTTTTTCCAGTTACTGATTCCCTTTTTCTTGCAATCTCCTGCAGCCTCTGCATAACTGGAAATTTTTCGCCCCTGAAATCCAGGTCCAGCCCGTAGACTATAACCACCCTATTTTGTGACATCAGCTGCTGCACAACAGGAACAAACTTATAGGTATGAAAATTGCCCTCATCAAATATTCCAATCTTAATTTTCGACCTTCCAACCTCTTTAGATGCAATTAAATCCAAAACTTCCCCTGGATTTTCTGCATTTGCCACGAAAACGTTCTCAACAACTCTTCCGCTGCCAGATATTATCTTTCCTGCTGAATCCCTTGTGTTCCTGCTGTTGGAGAATATCATATGCGAATATTTGTATCTGCTGTGCCTTAACTTTCCATAAGTCTCTGCCAGATCTTCTGATTTTCCTGAATTTACTGTTCCTATCCCAAGAACAAGCTCCCCCTCCAGACTTTTTGTGTTTAAAAGCATATAAGAGTATTTTTTATTTGGTTAATAATAATTTATATACTAAAAAAGGGAAATTGTAAAATAACAATTACCTCTCTCAGCGTATCAAACCCGCAGTATTTCAATAAATTTTCTCTGACTTTATTTTTACATTCTTCTGGACAATTACTACAAATATAAATTATTCTTAAAATTATCTTATCCCTTCAGCCATTTCAATCAATAAAGGCTTGAGCTCTTTAACATAGTTCTCAAAATCTTCTTTATTGAATGGTTTTATTACGAGATGGCGAACTTCATTATACTGAAACTCTAATGTTTGAAGTTTTTCTTTGGTTAAAATGAGATTACTTTTATATTTCTCATAAGCAATTATTGAAAACAAAAGCTTTTCTCTTGTTTCTTTCAAGAGGTCTTGAGGTCTTATCTTGAACTTATTGTAAATGAAAAGAAGGTCGATAGCGTCTCTGGATTTAATTGTCTTTCTTGTTAGTAATGAACGAACTTTTTCAGCTACAATTTCTCTAATGTCGTAAACCTTTATTTTGATTGGTTTGTAAAAGTCAAGAAATTCCTTGAAGTAAATCTGGTCTTCTTTTGTAAATTGGTTTAGTTTAATTAAAGGAAGTAGCTCTTTTGTTTGAGGAACAAACATAATTTTTTCTAGAAAGTTAATTTGAATTTTAATAAAGGAAGGATTTCCAGTTAAAACTGAAATATAATAAACTTTGAAAGTTGCGAGTTTATTATTACTTCCCAACATGACATATTTTATATCTTTTTTATCAAATTTGAAGTCCAATCTTATTTTTTCAAGTTGTTTTCCCAAAGTATCGATCCTCTCTTTACAGATTTTCTTTATGCTTTTTGTTGATTTTCCTTCCCAAGGTTTCTGATCAATAAAAGTGAAATCAAGGTCTTCTGAAAATCTGAAATAATCTAGATATGCTTTAGCAAGACAAGTTCCCCCTTTAAACACATAACCTTCAAGATTTTGTCAATGCTTGATTCATATATGCTTTAAAAAGTT
>CAYXPX010000024.1:9584-12108 GCA_964467335.1 Candidatus Woesearchaeota archaeon
CAAGATTTTGTTTTGTAAGCAATACGTTAAGATAAAAATCTTTTTCAATTAGTTCTAAGGCAGTTATATTTGTTTTATCTTTTATTGAAGCTAGAAAGTTTTTGAGTTTATCTTTATCGATCTCCATTATATCATCCCTTTTATTCTCTTTTTTACTATTCGATTATATCTTCTTGATTCTTTAAGAAAAAGGGATTTATTAAATTTATATTCATTTAAGTTTACATCTTTCTTTAAGTAAATAATATCAAGAAGAGTTTTTTCTAAACAGCTATAGTAAAGCAAGATATTGTTGTTGGTTTTTGTTTCCTTTATATCAAAAAACAAAGAAGGTTTTAGTTTAATAAAAAAGAAACTTGAACCAGCAATTTTCATTGGCTTTGTTCTGTTGAATTTGTTATTAATTACGATATTTAGTGGAAAGACTTCATGGGTTAGATTAAGAAACTTTAAAGCAGTGTTCAAACCAAAATACCATCTAACCCCTTTCTTTTCCAAGCCAAGAGCTAAGAGTTCATAAGGAGAATATTTTATAGAATTGAATTTTTTTTCTTCATAATTTTTTAGATAATAAACGCCTCTAAAGATTGTTATTAAATAGCTTTTGTTTAGCATAACTCTTCTTAATGTATCTTTATCAAAGTTATACTTAATTGCCAAGCTATCGAAATCTTTTCTTGTCAGGATTTTACCTTTTGCTTCTCTTAAGATAGTGTCTATTTTGTTCATAGCTTAATTCACCTTATTAGGTGAAATATAGTATATATAAACCTTTCTTTCTTTGTTGAATCTTTGCGAATTACTAAGACTAAGAAAACAAAAAAGAAGCTATAAAAGAAGATTATTTTGCGCGAGTAGCAAGATAATCGGCTACTATTCTAGAAAGTCCAGCAACACGCTGATTGTCAAGTGCCTGTACGGCCTGTGCATGGTCAGCCAATAGTCTTTGATAACAAGTATCTAAAGTTATTTCCTGCGAAGCTGGTTGAACTTGATTATTTTTCGGCGCGTCGCCTTCGGCGACAACACGACGTACCCCACGCAGGGTATCATGATCGTCCACGCCACGATCATCGGCACTGAAATCGGAATTGCCGTTGAAATCAGCCAGCCACGAAGCCCGCCATAAAAATTTCTTATCATTACCCTGCAGAGTATCTTGTACATACTCTGGCATTAATACGAAAACATTCGGATTTATTTTAGCTTTTGCAAACATTTCCATATTTTCTTCAAAGCTTTTTTCATCAGGACCATAAATCCTTCTAGCAGCTATCCTTTGCTGAGAATTTAATTCTTCTACTCTTTTAGGATTAACAACAAAATGACCATATTCATCACTGTTTTTCACAAGTTCTAACCCTTTAAGATCAACAACAACAGTATCAGAATGCCCTAAAGAAGATTCAGCTGCTTCAGCATCAGGGAAATAATTTTCCTGGTTTCTCAACTGCCTATACGCTTCATCAATATCCTGCAAAACCAGATTTTGTGGTTCACGGGTAATTCCCCATAAATACTCCCCTCTTTGAACAGTATAAACTTCTCCATCAGCAGTATAAAAAAATTGATTTCTTAATCCACTATTGGTTCTTCTTTCAGTAGTTATTTGATCAACATGCTGAAATGTTCCAGACTCTAGCTCTTTATATTTCAATAAATTTCCAGTAATGTTTTCCAATGTCATTTTATAGATGTTAAACAAAGATTATTTATAAAACTTTCTATTTGTTATTACTTTGTAATGGTTTTAAAAAACCCCCATCCCAATCAAGTATCGCTAAATTTACAGCTCACTAATTCTTTTGTATAATGGTGTTTCGATGGGGCACTAAAAAATCTGGGGATAATTTAAATAGCGGAAATAAATATTACTTTAACAACAATTCTCTTAATTCTTCACTAAACTCATAATAATCCTCCTCTTTCAAATCCCCAACTATTTTTCTGATCTCATCAAAAGAAACAACATTTCTCCTCTTACAAAACAATAAAAATGTAGGGATACTCACTACCTTTAGACCTTTCCCTTTGGCAACCAATCTCGCTCTCTGATCATCAATTAAAATTGTATCCCTGCTATTTTCTGCTAATATAAAACAACCTAATTCCCCATTGCCTAATGTGATTGTTTCTTCTTTTGTAAAATTATATTTACATTCAATCAAATCTACGGTCTTAACTAGGATAAATCTATCTTCATTCAATCCTTTTTCATTAAAAGCGAATAAAGAAGAAATCTCATTAAAGAACTTAGCCTCTTTCAATTCTTCATACACTGTTGATGGAACTACAATGTGCTTTACATTTAATGCTTTCAAAACTAGCTTTAACTTTCCAATTTTAAAAAAAGAACTGAGGAAATCAGTATCCAGAATTGGCATTTTACCTTCCCAATTTTCCCAATTCTTCTTCTATTTCTTTTTTAGTAACTGCGCCTCTGCGTAACTTAATGCCTTTATTAACAAAAATCTTCTTCATCTCTTCATAGTTCACATCGGCAATCTCTACAGCCTTCCCCAAT
>CAYXPX010000025.1:0-12073 GCA_964467335.1 Candidatus Woesearchaeota archaeon
TTGAATGGGATATACTGCTGGCTGTTCCTCATTCTTTTAATATTTTATTTAATATTTCTATCACTTCTTTAAACTTGTTTTTGTTTATTTTTCCAATCTCTTTAACTACCAAATCTTTGTCCACCTTTAATATATTCTCAACTTTTATGCATGATTCATGTCTTAAATTCCCATTTTCAAGGTCTGCAGGGCTTAAGTTAGTTGTATATTTGTCTTTTGTTATATTTGAAGTTATTCCTACTACAATTAAATCCTCAGAATTTCTATTGAATTCATTATTGTTTATAACAACAACAGGTCTAACTTTTTTACCAGATTGATCAGAAAATGGAAAAGGTACAAGTAAAATTTCTCTTTGGGATATCATAAATACTCCTTCCAAACTTCTTCATCTTTTGGATTATCCCATATTTTTTTCATAGATTCTTCTGCTAAAGCAAGCCATCCCTGCTTTTCTTTTTTGCTTACTTCTATTTTTTCTCTTATTAAATTTCTTACAAATTCAGATTTAGAGGGATAATTCTTCTCCTTTACAAAGATATTAAGAGTTTCTGCTTCTTTTTCAAGTAGTTTTATTGTTATTGTTTTCATAGTAATCTATAAGGGTTACCCATTTATATTCTTTATGGTAAAATTTTTGGAAGATTTTTATCTCGCCGAGCTGAAAGTCGATAAAATAAAGAAATAAATTTAATATTTATCAGCAAAAAAAGATTCCAGATGTTTTAACCAAATAGGATGTTTATAAATTATTATCTGCTATTGATAACTCAAACTTTTAATGGATTTTATGTATGGGCTCGGTGGGATTTGAACCCACAACAACACGATCTTCAGTCGTGTACTCTCCTTAACCAGATATCTCAGGTTGAGCTACGAGCCCATTATTTCATGTGCTTTGTTTGATATTATTAAACCTTTTGCATTATGATTTTTATAGATTAAATAGAAAGGTTTTAATAAATATTACTGCGTGATGGACTGATGGCAGATTATAATCTGGGGGAGGCAGAGAATAAATGGAAGGAATACTGGGATAGAGAAAAGATTTATGCTTTTGATACCAAATCTAAAAAGGAAATTTTTTCTGTTGACACGCCGCCACCTACAGTTTCAGGGAAAATGCACATAGGTCATGCTTTTAGTTACACCCAGCAGGATATTGTTATAAGGTATCACAGAATGAAGGGTGAAAATGTTTTTTATCCTTTTGGGACTGATGACAATGGATTGGCAACAGAAAGATTGATTGAGAGCATGAAAAATGTCAAGGGCTCAAAGATGGACAGGGAAGAGTTTATACAATTATGCCTGAAAACCCTTGAGGAAATAAGACCTGAATTTGTTGATGACTGGAAGAGGCTTGGGATAAGTGCTGACTATAATTTATTTTATTCTACAATAAATGAGCACTGCAGGAGAATTTCACAGAAGAGTTTTATTGATTTGTATAAGGCAGGCAGAGAATATCAAAAGGAGGATGCAACTATCTGGTGCCCTAAGTGCGAGACAGCAATTGCGCAGGTTGAGATGGAAGACAGAGAACTTGAGAGCACTTTTAATGATATAATTTTTAAACTTGAGGACGGGAAGGATTTAATTATTGCCACAACAAGGCCTGAGCTGCTTTCAAGCTGTGTTGCAATTTTTGTTCATCCTGATGATACCAGGTATAAACATCTTGTAGGAAAAAAAGTTACAGTTCCTTTGTTTGATTATGAGGTTGCAATTTTTACTGATGTCCGGGCTGATCCTGCAAAGGGCACTGGGGCTGTTATGTGCTGCACTTTTGGAGACTGGACTGATGTTGAGTGGTACAAATCCCATAATCTGCCTTTGCGCGTGAGCTTTACGAAAGACGGGAAGATGACAGATATTGCAGAAAAGTATGCAGGACTTTCGATAAAAGAGGCAAGAAAAAAAATTATTGAAGACTTGAAGCTGAATAATCTTCTTGTAAATCAGAATTACATAAAGCACAATGTCAATGTTCATGAAAGATGTGGCATAGAAGTAGAAATACTTAACAGCAGACAATGGTTTATCAAATATCTGGATTTAAGAAATAAATTTCTTGATGCTGGCAAAAAGTTAAACTGGCATCCTAAACACATGTTTAACAGGTATGAAAACTGGGTTAAGGGATTGCAGTGGGACTGGTGCATTTCAAGACAGAGATTTTTTGGAATACCAATTCCTGTCTGGTACTGCAAAAAATGCAGCAAGACAATTGTTGCTGATGAGAGCCAGCTTCCTGTGGACCCATTAAAAAATAAGCCTTTAAGGAAATGCGAATGCGGCAGCAATGAATTTATTCCTGAAAAAGATGTTCTGGATACTTGGGCAACTTCTTCTTTAACTCCCCAGATAGCTGCAGCCTTAGTTCCTAAATTATATAACAAGATTTATCCAATGAAACTAAGACCGCAGGCACATGATATAATTTCTTTCTGGCTGTTTAACACTGTTGCAAAGAGTCATCTTCACAATAATTTTAATCCCTGGAATGATGTTATGATTTCAGGCTGGGCACTGGATCCTCACGGCAAGAAGATGAGCAAGAGTAGGGGGAATGTTATTGAGCCACAGAAGGTTTTGGATAAATTCGGTGCTGATGCCCTGAGATTCTGGGCGGCGAGTTCAAGACTGGGGGATGATCTTCCGTTCCAGGAGAAGGAGCTTGTTGCAGGCCAAAGAACTGTTATGAAACTTTTGAATGCTGCGAATTTTATTTTTATGAACCTTAAGGATTATAAAGGTGAAAAAGTTAAGAACCTTGAACTTATTGACAAATGGCTGCTTGCAAAACTTGATCTGCTGATTAAGGAGTGTACAGATGCGTTTGAGTGTTATGAATATTCGAGAGTTAAGTCTGAAACTGAGAAATTTTTCTGGCATATCTTCTGCGATAATTATCTTGAGATTGTAAAAGACAGGCTGTACAATCCTGAAAAAAGAGGCAGGGAGGCAATGAAAAGCGCACAGTTTGTTTTGTATCATTCTTTTTTGGATTTAATAAAATTATTTGCTCCAGTGATGCCGTTTATTACAGAAGAACTTTATTTTGGATATTATCAAAATGATTTAAAGAAAAAAAGCATACATATTCTGCAGTGGCCTGAGGAGAGGGGAATTGACAAGAATATTATTGAAACCGGAGATAGATTTGTTGATACAATTTCATTTGTCAGAAAAGAAAAAACTAAGATAGGAAAATCTTTAAAGGAAAAGGTAAAAGTTCTTTTCTGCGATGAGATACTCAGTGGAGCTGAGAATGATTTGAAGGCAGTTACGCATGCTGAAACTGTAAAGTACGGCAGTAAACTTAGTGTGGAGTTTTAGCATATATTTTTATACCCATAGGATATTTTATAGAAAATGATAGATGCAATGCACAACTTCAAATTAAGGAAATTCATAAGGGAGCTTAAGCAGTATAGAGCCAGGCACACAGAACTTATCTCTGTTTATATTCCTGCAGGCTATGACATGAATAAAATAACACAGCACTTGTTTGATGAGCAGGGCACAGCTTCCAATATAAAGGACAAAACTACAAGAAAGAATGTACAGGATGCCCTAGAGAAGATGATTAGACATCTTAAGATTTATAACCAGACGCCTGCACATGGGCTTGCTGTTTTTTCAGGGAATATTTCAAGCCATGAGGGGAAGCAGGATATAAAAGTCTGGAGCATTGAGCCGCCTGTTCCTGTTGGAATAAGGCTTTACAGGTGCGACCAGACTTTTGTTTTAGACCATCTTGAAAATATGGTTGTATCTGATGAGGTTTACGGGCTTATTGTGCTTGACAACAGGGAGGCTACTATTGGTTTATTAAAAGGAAAAACAATACAGGTAATAAGAAAATTCACTTCTGCTGTTCCTGGGAAAGTCAAGGTTGGTGGGTGGTGCTTGGCTGCAGATACTTCTGTTTTAATGAAGGATAATACAAACAATTTACGGCACCTAAAAGTTGGAGATGAATTAAAGGCTTATGATTTTAAGAATCAAAAACAAGTTATTTCAAAATGCACAAAAATATGGAGATCTAAGAAAAATGCATTAAGTATTTTATTTGGGGGTTTTGGTTTTATTTACAAAGACCAAATTTTTTCATCTGAAGACCATCTTTTTTTTATTTATGATAAAAATAATAAAATTAAAAAAATACCTGCTTCTAAACTAAAAATTGGAGATTTATTGTTAGATTATAATATGAAAAAAGTAAAGATTAAACAAATTTTTAAACCAAACCAGGAAACTCAAAAAATAGAAATGATTGATATTGAAACGGAACATGGGAATTTTTTTGCTAATGGGATTTTAGTTCATAATAGCCAACAGCGTTATGCAAGATTAAGAGAGGAAGCTGCAAATGAATTTTATAAGAGAATTGCAGATGTTGCAAATGTGGAGTTTGAGAATATTGGCAAAACTCTTAAAGGGATTTTAATCGGGGGACCAGGACCTACAAAAAATATATTTGCTGACAAGGACCATCTTCATGCTGAACTTAAAAAGAAGATAATTGCTGCTGAGGACATGACTTATACTGACGAGCATGGCCTGCATGAGCTTGTTGAAAAGGCGCAGGACAAGATTGCTGAGTCTGAGATGTCAAAGGAAAAGAAAATTCTCAATGAATTTTTTGTAATGCTGTCCACAAGCTCAAACAAAGCCTTGTATGGGAGGGATGATGTTTTAAAAGCCATGGAGTATGGAGCAGTTGACAAACTTCTTTTGTCTGAATCATTTGATGAGCTCGAGATATTTGAAGAGAAGGCACATGCAATTGGAGCACAGGTTTTTATAATAAGCGTTGAAACAATGGAGGGAGGGCAGCTAAGGGATCTTGGGGGCATTGCAGCAATATTAAGATATGCTGTTGAAATCTAAATTTTTTATTTTGGATATTTAACAACTTTTTATTGTTATACCGGAGTTTAAATTATCCACAAGACTTTTAAATTTGGCGTTTTGAACTTATCATATGCAGGAAGATAAAAACAAGGTGGAGGCTATTTTGTTTACCACAGGGAGATTTACAGACCTTGAGGAACTTGGCAAACTATGCGGGATTGGAAGCGTCGGGTATTTAAAAGAGGTTTTGCAGGAATTAATCAAGGATTACAAAAGCAAAGGATCTGTTTTAGAGATAACTGAGCAGGGAACTAAGTTTAAATTAAATATAAAAAAAGAATATTTGTATTTAACCGAATCCCTTTTGTCTGGCTCTGAAATGGACAGACCAACCCAGGAAACATTAGCCGTTATAGCCTATAAAAATCCTGCACTTCAGAGCGAGATAATCAAGATAAGAGGAAACGGAGCGTATGATCATATCAAAATTTTGAAAGAACTGGATTTTATTACAACCGAGCCTTTTGGAAGAAGCAGGATAATAAAACTCACTGAAAAATTTTATGATTATTTTGATGTTGTGGAAAATGAATTAAGGAGCAAGCTGAAAGGAAGCGAGGCAAAACCTGCAGCTGAATCCCAGAATATAACCCAGGAATTTCATGAACATGAGGAAAATAAGAAATGACCACATTATTCTCGGTGCTTTGTTCTTGTTTGTTTTAGCTTTTAGGCTGTTTTTTGCTTTTAGAGCAGGGCATTTTAATACTGATGATGCATACTTTCACCTCAGAAACATAAGCTACTTTCTTGAAAATTTTTCGCTTATGGAATATGACAGTCTGAGCTACGGCGGAAGGTTTGTTTTTTATCCACCTTTCTTCCATATTATGATGGGAGTGCTAAGCTTTGGCACGGTTTTTATGCTGAAGCTTATTCCTGAGATATTTATTTCACTGGTTGTTCTTGTTGTTTATGTTATAGCAAAAGAGATAAGCGGAAATTCTTACAGTGCGTTATTTGCTGCCGGCTTATCAGGATTTGTGCCAATAATGTTCAGCGAGGTGCTTAATAATATTTCTGTCTATTCTTTTGTGATTCCTGTCATTCTGCTGATGCTCTATTTATTAAACAAACTTGACAACAAAAAATATCTCTGGATTTTTGCTGTATGCTCTTTTATTCTTCCGATTACGCATGCTTCTGCGTTTATATTTGCTGCTGCATGTCTTCTTTATTTCTTAATTACTGCAGGAGGGGCAATCCTGCCGTCGAGGATAGAGAAAGAGGGAATTTTGTTTTCTGTTCTTTTAATTTTTTTAGCAGAGTTTATTATATACAAGGAGGCGTTTCTTAAATTTGGAGCAGGAATACTCAGACAGAATATTCCTTCAAACATACTTGCTGACAGTTTCAGGCAGATTCAGCCTCTTGATCTTTTTGTCGGCGTAGGACTTCTGCCCCTTGTTCTTGGCGTCATTGGAATTTATATCGCCCTGATGAGAGACAAGAAAAAAATAAGTTATATATTCGGGGCTTTTGCCCTTGCTGTGCTGCTTCTTGTATCGCTCAGGATGCTTACCATATATGTTGCTATTTTTTTTCTTGGAATAGTCATGAGCATTTTTTCCTCTCTTGGAGCATTGCAGATTTACAGGTATTTTGAGAACTTTAAACTATCCCTGCTAAAAAATTCTTTTGTCATACTTCTTATAGTCTTGTTTTTTTTATTGTCTGTTTCACCTTCTTTTCTTGTTGCAAAGACGAGCCCTTCAGTTGACAGCTCAAAAATAAGAGAGATTGAATGGCTTGCCAGAAACACTGAAAAGGATGATGTTGTGCTTGCTGATATCAATGACGGGCATTTGATAGCCAGCCTTGCAGGAAGAAAGACAGTTATTGACAGCAACTTTATTTTTGCCCCCAATCCCAAGGAGAGGGCAGAAGATGTAAATGTTGTGTTTACAACTGTAAGCGAGGCTGCCGCCATGAAAGTCCTAAGAAAATATGACGTTGATGTTATATATTTATCTGACGATGCAAGAAGAAAATATGGAATTATCAATCTTGCATACGGAGAAAAATTATTTAATAGCGGCGAAGAGCCAGTGGAACCAAGCAGGTGTTTTGATTTGAGGGGAGGTTCGTTTTATGTGGTTGAATGCTAGATGGTTTTTTTGGATGCTTGTTTTGTTATGCATTGCTTTACTTGCTGCTCCTATTTTTATAAGGGAGAACTATTCTGCAGGCCTTTTTATTGGCGAGGAGAGCTACAGGAGCCTGAGAATTGCAAATGAGATTAAGGTCGGCAGCGACATAGCCAATGATGAGTTCAGCTACGGGGGAAGAGTTTTTCTTGAGGAGAGATTTTGGTTTTATATTCTAGGCTTCAATCCTGAAGTTCTTGCAAGATACCTGCCTGCGGTTTTTGGACTGCTCTCTTTTATTTTATTTTATTTTATTTTGGATTACATAAAACCCAGCGTAAAGGGAATTTCCGCCCTATTGCTGGTCATTTCGCCTGTTTACATATACTTATTTTCGACAGCAACGAAATATACTGCTGCTGCATTTTTTATTCTTCTCGGCATTTATTTGTATATTAAGGAAAAGAAGATATTTTCACATATTTGCTTTTTTTCTGCAGGCCTGTTTTCTGTTTTTTCACTGCTCGCTGTTTCCCTTGTATTTCTTCTTAAGGGACTGCGAAAGAGAGCCTTCTGGGATTTTGTTTATACGTTTGCGGGATTTTTTATTTTATTTCTTTATTACTTTAAGGGTGTTTTTGCATACGGCTTTCCTGCTGTTTTATTCAGGATTGAAGAATTTACATATACTGGCTTTTTTTCGCAGCTATTTTTTGTATTCGGGGCAAATTCAGGGATAGGATTTTTCTTTTTTGTACTTGCCCTTATAGGAATATATTCCCTGTTTAAGGAGAGATATTTTTATGTTTTTGTTTATTTTATATTTGCAGCGCTGCTTTTTGTTTCATATTATGTAAAATTTTTGCTTCCGTATATTCTGTTTGTTTTTGCCTTTTATGCAGGAAGGGGAATTATGGTCCTTCTTGATCATGAGTGGAGATCCGGGATGTTTAAGTTTCTCACTTTGCTTGTTGTGTGCTCCGGGCTGCTGTTTAATCTTTTTGTATTTGTAGATGGCACAGGCGGTTTTTATCCAGGACCAGAATATTCAGACGGCATTAATTTTCTGAAGGGCATTGAAGGTGATGAGACTGTTTTTTCTGACTACAGAAACGGCGAGATAATTGCATATGCAGGAAAGAAGAATTTTATGGACACAAGGTTTGCTTATGCTCCAGGCGTTCTTGAGCGGGCTGAGGTTTATGGCGGCATTTTCAGCTCAAGGTCCTATGAGAAGAGCGAACCGCTGATGAACAAATATAATATTAAGTATGTGCTTATTGATGAAAAAATCAGAAACGAACTTTTTGAACATGGAGAGGATGGACTTTTATTTCTGCTGAAAAATTCACCGCTCAAGTTTTCGCTGGTTTATTCAAACAACAAAATAGAGATATGGGAGAGAATTTAGATGATATTTGAAATTTATATATGGATCCTGGCTTTTGTCGGCGTGTTTGCTGCTGTGCTCTGGATCATGGTCAATCATGCGTCAAAATACAATAAAAAAACATTTAGAAAACCAGATGCATTTCCATTTGTGAGCATAGCTGTGCCTGTTTACAATGAAAAGAATACAATAATTCCGACACTGAAATCAATTTTGGGCCTTGATTATCCAAAAAATAAAATTGAAATCATTATTGTAGATGACAAGTCCCTGGATGATACAGCGAAAATTGCTGAAGATTTTATTTCATTGAACGAGCTTAAGAATATAAAAATTATAAAGCACAAAAAAAATCTTGGAAAGGCAGGAGCATTAAACAGCGCGCTCAGGACGGCAAAGGGAGAATTTTTCTGGGTTTATGATGCAGACTCTTTTGCTTCAAGGGACCTGCTTAAGAGACTTGTACTAAGGTTTCAGGCAGGCGGGGATGATGTTGCGGCAGTGGTTTCAATAACGCTGATACACAACCAGGGAAAATGGATAGAAAAGATGCAGAGGCTTGAATATCTGATGGCTGCATTTACAAGAAAGCTCATGGGAAGTGTTGATACACTGCATATTACAAATGCACTTACTTTGTTCAAGACCGGCATTTTAAAAAAAATCAGGGGTTTTGATGTTGGGAATCTCACTGAGGACTTTGAAGTTGCGATGAGACTTAGGTTCAAGGGATACAGGATCGTGATGTGCGAAGAGAGCAATTTTCATACGCATGTACCAAATACAATAAGGTCAATGTGGATGCAGAGAGTCAGGTGGTTCAGGGGATTTATTTATAATAATTTAAAATACAAAAAAATGGTCCTAAACAAAAAATACGGGCTGCTTGGCCTGTATCAGATTCCGCTTGAGGTTTTTTTTCTTCTGGCTGTTTTTGTGTCTGTTGCAATATTCGGGTATCACATTATCAAACACATTATTGACATTGGATTCCAAATTTTTATAATGCGCTTTGAGCTTTTAGACTTTACCCTGCCTACTTTGAAACAGCTTGTTTTGAATATTAACTGGAAGCTGACTTTTCCATCAATTGCTGTGCTGTTTTTGGGATTTTATATCTATCTTGCTGCGCATAAATATGCAGGCGAGAGGTGGAGATTTTATGCGCCATCCATTTTATATATTTTTGTCTATCCATTATTCAGGAGCATGCAATGGATACATGCTTTTGTATTAGAATTTGGAAGGGCTGAGAGAAAATGGTAAATGTTTTCAGGAAATTTATGCTTTTGACTGCTTTTTTAATAGCTTTGGTAGTATTTCTTGCAGGGCTTTATGCCGGCTTTGTCCTGGACAGCTACAGGGTTTCAGACACAAAAGATTTTGTTTTTAATGCAGAGCTTGATGCTGAGAGTTTTGTTGTTGAAAGCGAGTTTTTTGACACTTTTGATGCTGGAAGCTGCAGCATTCTGAATGAGAGAATAAATTTTCTCGGAGAGGATCTTGCTGAACTTGGAAACACTCTTGCGCGATATGATGCGAAAAAGATATTTAAATTTGAGGAATATAACCAGCTGAAAAGGCAGTATTTTCTGCTTGAGATAAGGGCATATATTTTAAGGAAACAAACAGAAGAGAGCTGTGCAGGCGAAACTTCAAATGTAATCTTGTTTTTTTATGAAACCAATAACAACCAGGATTCCCTGAATCAGGGGTATGCACTAGATTATGTTGTTGAGAGATACGGGAATACAGTTGTTTTTTCATTTGATAAAGATTTTGATGATTCTGCACTTAGAACCCTGATGGAATTTTACAATGTAACTAATGCTCCAACAATTGTGATTAATTTTGAGGATAAAGTTGAGGGATATGTTGCCCAGCATGAGATAGTAAAATATTTGCATTGATTCTTATGAACAAAAAACAATTTTTAATTAGTTACCATATCTCTAGTTTTAAGTCTTTTATATTTTTAAAGTCTTTTTTGTCCATAGTTATCAAGGTTTTGTCGTGGGCCATTGATATAGCTGCAATCATTAAATCGTTGTCTTTTACAGGTTTTCCCAATTTTTTTAATTTTATGTACTCTTCTCCAAATACCCTACAGCAAAATTCATTAAATTCCAAGATTCCCACGCTCTGAAGCAGGTTTTCTATGAACTGCAGTCTTTTTTGTGTAATTTGCGAATGTGCCGCTCCCTTATACAACTCACATAAATTTATAGGTGTTATAAACAGTTCCTGTGAACTTATCTTTTCTAGTTTTTTACTTATTTCTTCTTTACCGTCAAAGATTGCAATTATTACACTTGTATCAAGACAGTACATTTAGTACACCCTTAATTTTTCTTTATCTCTTTCGTTGTATGCTTTTTTTAAACCATATATAAACTCTTTATCTTTTTTGGCACAACCAAAAATATTTATTATGTTTTCTTTCTTTTTTCTTGTTAATTTTAATATTATATCTGAGAATGATTCTTTTTCGCCCTTAATTTTGCTTAGTGTTTCGTATGCTGTGTTGGATAGTGAGATTACTTTTACCATATATATGTATGCACATACGCATATAAAAAGCTTTTGGTGAATGATTATAAATACATTATTTTTTCATTCTTTCATGAACAAAAAACAACTAGGGATAAAATTAAGCAGACTAAAGACTTTAGATAACCTGGATGTTAATCTGGAACAGTACCAGCTGGACGGAGATTTTGCTGCTGAAATACTCTGGACTGCTTATCAAAACGGGGATATTAAGGGAAAGATTGCTGCTGATCTTGGATGCGGAAACGGAATACTTGGAATCGGAGCCCTGATTCTTGGCGCTAAGTTTGTTTATTTTTTAGATCTTGATAAAAATGCCTTAAAAGTCTGCAGAGAAAATTTAGAAGCTTTTGATAATTTTAAGATAGTTAATGCTGATGTTTATGAGTTTGATTTTGATGCTGACACTGTCATTATGAATCCCCCTTTTGGGGTGCAGAAAAGAAAAGCTGACAAAATATTTTTGGAGACTGCAATTAAGTGTGCTGATAAAATTTATTCTATACACAAAATAGAGAGTGCTGGGTTTATTGAGAAATTATGCAGCGAGAAAGGTTTTGCTGTCTTAGACATTATTAAGAGAAAATTTATCATTAAAAAAACCTATGATTTTCATACCAAAAAGAAGCATTTGGTTGATGTAGGCTTGTGGGTTTTAGAGCGACAATTTTAAATAGGTGTTGTTTCTTATTTTATGTTATGAAAATGAGGGGAAAATATTTGCTTATTGGTGTTGTTTTATTGCTGTTAGTTTTAGGTTCTATTTTTGTTTTTTCATCTGGGCACTTAGGATTAGTAGACCTTTCTGGGGCAGAAGTAAGTTCGGAAGATGGCGCTCAGGAGGCAGGTCCAGTTTTGCTGTCTGTTCGTTTCCCTTTATCCCCATTATCAACAGATTCAATGTATTATACTATTGGGAGAGCTATTAATAGTGTCAGGGGGAATTATCAACGAGTTGCGGGCGTTAGTCATAGTGCAGGCGAGGTAGAACGAGCCATATACAGTGATTATCTTAGGGTTAATGCTGTAGATGATAGAGGTCTACAGCGTTTTAGGCTGTTTGGTATTAATGAATTTAGACAGGCTACTTATGTTGTTCCTTTGATTGAAGGTGCAACATGCA
>CAYXPX010000026.1:0-217 GCA_964467335.1 Candidatus Woesearchaeota archaeon
GTTGAAGCTCAAGAGTTTTTGAAAAAGTCTAGAAGAAAAGGAAAACCAAAATATATTCAAACGGATGCAGGAGTCTTCTACCCTAGAGCATTTAGAAAACTTTTTTATTCTAATAAGTTTAGTGGCTTAACAGTTGAACATAAGATACAAAACTATCAAACAACAAGAATACATAATTATAGGATTGAAACAGTCTTTATGAAAATTAAAGATAGAG
>CAYXPX010000026.1:245-10893 GCA_964467335.1 Candidatus Woesearchaeota archaeon
TCCTATTTGATGACTGCAATAGTTATTCAACATAACTTTATAGAAAATCACTCAACTACCGATGAAGTTCCTTCTGAAAGAGCGGGAGTTAATTTAGGATTGGGAGAAAATAGATGGTTGGACTTGATTAAGATGAGTATGAGTCAATAAATACAAATTATATTTGATCAAAAATAAAGATTTTCTTTTTATCAAAGTCGTATTGTGCTCCATGGAATGGATTTATTGTATCTGTTTGTGGTAATATCTTATTTTTCCATTGGTAATAATCTGATGCTATATATCCACCAGAATAAGTTATTAATCTCCAAATGTCATTTCTAACAAGAGTCCTAGGAAATTCTACTAATCTTTGCCTTATTATATGAGTAACACATACCTCTTCTAATATAAAGTTAACATTAGCCTCGTTATACTTTCTTTTGCCCATATCTTTCTTAATAGCCTCTCTAAACTTTTCATCTTTTTTTTCAAGATTCTTTAAGGTATGAAAGAACTGATGAAAATCTTTTGCATTTAGAATCACATAATCTATTGGGAGAAAATGAAATGCTGGAGGCATATATTGTTTTCTTTTTTGAATAAGTCTTCTTAATGCATTGGCATGATTTAACATCTGTTCATTTAATTTTGCTCTTTTGTCATAAGGTAGATTCTCAGCATTAAAATATAGTCCACCTGTGTACATTAAAATTACATCATTAGAGTATTTTTCTAACTTTTTTGCAAAATAATGAAATATTTCATATATCTTCTCTGGAGTTTGTCCCGTTGAAATTCTTGCCATTGAGATAGGCAAAACCAAATATCCATCCCCCTCAAGTAAACTGATATCATGCCCACTTTTCATAGTATAGCTTAATAAGATTGAGATTAAATGCTTTTCGGAAACGTGGATTTTTGGTAAAGGAGGTGACGTTTACTTTACAGCTCAAGAAACGGTTAATTTTATAAACCTTCTGTGTTTACCAATAATGTAAAAAGGCGAAGAAATAGTTTTAGTATTTGGTAAATAACTGATTCTAATGTCTGTTTCTTACGTTCTAAATTTTGAACGGTATGCTTAGGTTATAGGAAAAAATAAAATGAAATTCGAAGAGTTAAAAATAAAGGCAGAAATAGTTGCAGCCCTGGATGAACTAGAGATAGTTGAGCCCACAGACATTCAGAGCAAGACAATTCCTGCCATAAAATCAGGATCAGACATTATAGGAGTATCCAAAACAGGCTCTGGCAAGACTTTGGCGTTTAGTGTTGAAATACTAGAAAAGATTGAACATGAAAAGGGAATACAGGCTTTAGTTGTTGTTCCTGTGAGAGAGCTTGCTGTGCAAGTGGCCAAGGAAATCAGAAAATTTGGAAAATATATGAAGCAGGATGTTGCTATGGTTTATGGCGGGGTTTCTTTAGTGCCGCAGGCAGAGCACCTAAGAAGGGCAGACATTGTTGTCGGCACTCCTGGAAGACTGCTTGACCATATAAACAGAAATTCCCTAAATTTGTCAAAAATAAAGATTGTTGTTCTGGACGAGGCAGACAAAATGGCAAGCATGGGTTTTATTCAGGACATAGAGAAAATACTGCAGGCAACACCAAGAACAAGACAAACCCTGCTGTTTGGCGCAACAATAGACCAGGACGTAGCAAAGCTAAGAGACAGATACATGAAACATCCTGTCATCATAAAATCAGATGCTCATGTTGATTCTGGAAATTTGCCTCAGTTTTATTATGACACTGACGTGAAAGAAAAATTCTCCTTGTTAGTCCACCTTATAAAAAAAGAACAGCCAAAACTGGCTATAGTTTTCTGTTCAACAATAAGAAATGCCGAGGCTGTGGCAAGGAATTTGTTTAAGCAGAATATTGATGCAAAGGTCATGCACGGAAAAATGTCCCAGCATGGACGCTTAAAGGTTTTAGAAGGCTTTCACAGGGGAATGCCGCATGTTCTTGTAGCTACAGCTGTTGCAGCAAGAGGACTTGACATTAAAGGCATTACACATATTTTTAACTATGATATTTCCAGGAACCCAGAAGATTATATACACCAAATAGGCAGAACTGCGCGTGCAGGAGGCCATGGCAAAGCAATAACTTTACTTTCCCAAAGAGATCATGATTCATTTTCTGCAGTATTAAGAAGATATCCTGTAAAGGTCATAAAATTACCAATAGAACATTTTGCAAAGGTTTATTTTGAGTCAGGGAAAAGGCATTTTGACCATAACAGGCAAAACAGAAGATTTGGCCATGGAGACTTAAATTCCGGACACGGCGGCAGATACCATGACAGGAATGCACGCAGGTATAATGCATGATTTTTTTTAAGCGCCAGTAAAATACATAATGATATATAAATCTTCTCAAAAATAAAAGCCTGCAATAGTTTTATAAATTGTTTTCTTATAAAAAACTGATGCTTGGAAAAACTTTCATAAAATATGCTGAGAATGATCCTTTTACTGATATTTACGGACAGAATTCTGCGAAGAAACAGATTCTTTCTGCACTGATTATGAACAGGCATGTTGTGCTTGTCGGGCCGCCCGGAATCGGAAAGACTACTCTGGCAAAAAATATTGCAAGGCTACTTCCGGACATTAAAGTAAATGACTGCAATTTTCACTGCGATCCTGAATCTCCTTTTTGCTTTCAGTGCAGAACATCCGGGGCAAAGACAAAAAAATTATCAGGAGAGGAGAGGTTTGTGAGAGTGCAGGGCAGCCCGGATCTTACTGTTGAGGACCTTCTTGGAGACATAGATCCTATAAAAGCCATGAAATTCGGCCCGCTGGCGATTGAAAGCTTTACTCCTGGAAAAATATTCAAAGCCAACAACGGAGTTTTGTTTTTTGATGAGCTGAACAGGGCGCCTGAAAAAATACAAAATTCATTATTGCAAGTCCTTGAAGAGGGAAGGGCAACTATCGGCAGCTACGATGTTGAGATTCCTGCCAGCTTTATATTTATTTCAACAATGAATCCTGAAGATTTTGCTGCCACAGAAAAATTAAGCGAAGTTCTTCTGGACAGGTTTGATTTTATTTTTATAAAATACCCTGAAACTCCTGAAATAGAAAAAGAGATTGTTGAAACAAAGTCAGAGAGATTAAAGGATGTCGGGTTTCCTGAAGACATATTAAACCTGACTATTGGTTTTGTAAGAGACTTGAGAGATAATGAAAATCTTGAGCGCGTTCCAAGCGTCAGGGCATCAATCGGACTGTATGAAAGAGCGCAGAGCAATGCTTTTCTCTCAGGAAGAAAAAAAGTTATTATGGAAGATGTTCTTGAAGCTTTTGATTCTGTAATTGCGCACAGGATAAGACTTAAGCCAAGTGTAAAATATCTTACAGGAACAAAAGATTTTATTGCAAAGGAATTTAGAAAATTCATAGGAAAATCCGGCGAAAATAATAAGGGTGATCTGCCCTAGCTTATCACTGAAAGAAGCAGAGACAGGCAGAGAAGATTCTGGAGTTATGGATATTGATGAGGGTCTGAGCCATTCCTTAATCGAGGGAAACAGGGAGAGAATCCAGCAGGGAATGCTTCTTGATGCAAGCCTGAACCAGGGAATTTATGCATTTAATCCAGACATGATGTTTGAAAATCTTGTGAAAGATTTTAGCAATGCAGAGAGAATGTACGGAGAGGGCCTGCTCAGGGCTGCTACAGGATTTGATTCAGGGACACTCAAAAAAAACATGAATTTTCCTGAATTTCAGAGGGAATTAAAGAAAAAATTGAAACAGGCAGAGATTAATCTCAAAGATGAAAATCTCATTGATCAGTCTGGAGTTATAAGCGAGAGAGGATTTAACCTTGCTTCTGCTGTCTTGTACATGAATGAACTTGATGATTTAAGAACAAAAGGTCTTGGAGAGAGAAAAAGCATGAGAACAATGATTTATGGAGAGAAAGAAAATACAAGAAATTACAGAAGGCACGACAGGTACAGGGACATCGCATTAAAATCATCTGTGAGAAAGGCTTTAAGGAGAGGACACAGCGAACTTGGCTTTGATGATCTGCGGGTTTTTGAGAGAGATGACAGGGGCAAGATATATATTGTGTACTGCCTGGATGCATCAGGCAGCATGAGAGGGAAAAAAATTGAGCTCTGCAAAAAGGCAGGCGTTGCGCTTGCTTACAGAGCCATTGAAGAGAGGGACAGGGTCGGGCTGGTAGTTTTTGGGGACAGGATAGAGGATTTTGTGCATCCTACAAATGATTTCAGCGAGTTTGTCAGATCAATAGTAAAAATAAGGGCAAAAAAGCAGACAAATATTGCGCTTACCATTGAAAGAGCCATTGAAATTTTTCCAAAGGAGAACGTTACAAAACATATGGTTCTTATAACTGATGCTGCACCAAATGTGGGGGATGATCCGGACAGGAATACTCTTGATCTTGTGGAGAGAGCTGCAGCTCTTGGCATTACAATCTCTCTTATAGGCATAGGGCTGGATGAGGACGGCCTGGAGCTGGCCAAAAAAATAGCTGAAATAGGCAGCGGAAGACTGTATATTGTCAAGGATATTGAAAATCTGGACAGGATTGTCCTGCAGGATTATTACAACCTATAAAAATTAAAAAATAAAAGCCCAAGAAAAATTATTTGCCTGATTTTCGGATGAATCTCCCATTAATAAACATTTTTATTATTAAATGATTAAGAGAATTAATAATGGTTGAATTGCCTAGTTTGTTTCATATATTAAAAGAAATATACTTTTCTTGGAATTTTATCATATTTTTTTTCTTATTTATCTTTTTCTTTTTGGGGCACACTGGCCGCCTTTTATTTTTACATATAATTCCCTTTGTTTTTCCCTCATTCTGTAATTTCCTGGAATTTTTGTTTTTTCCCTGAATACCCTATTTCCATTTGCATACCTTAAATCATGTATTGAAACAGGATTATTATCTACGCATTCATCATATTGTTCATTAAATTTTCTAACAACATCATATGGATTTGCCCCTAATTTTTTTTCTTCTGCTGAAGGCTCATACCTGAAAACTGCTGCTGATGTATCCCTTGAACTTACTTTTGTAAAATCTGTGCCTGAATTGTATGCAATAAATCCAATGGCGCATGTTCCAATGACCCCAAATACATAGGGCGCTGATTTTTTTAATGCGTGGGCATATCCAAGTTCAAATTCTTTTCTTAAAATAAGTTTTCCTGTCTCTGGATCTGGAGTGTAATACTTTTTTATTTTATCTTCTGACAACTCTCTTATTTTATCTGCAAGCGGATCAACCATACTTTTTTTTACAGGTCTTAAAATATCCCTTCTTATCCTGCGGGATGTTCTTGCCAGCCTGTTTACCAGCGATGGTCCTGCCCTGTTTTTAATCCATGGAAGAGCTGCATCCTTATACCATGCATGCAGATTTTTCAGAAGTCTTTTTGATTCTTCTGCAGGCACAAAAATATCTTTTTCAGTATCTTTTCTGTAGAGGTATGGAACTGCCCTGCTGTCCCTGAATTCTAAAACAGCAGCCATTGTTTCTGCTAATTCTCTGCCGAGCCTTGTTTTTCCATGGGCTGTGTCCCTTAAATATCTTCCAAACACTGTCAGTGATTCGTCTGCAAGCTCTGCTGAATATATGCCTAAAAGTGTTCCAAGCCTTGCACCCTCATGCACTGCTGCTGATGCTCTTTTTTTCATATTTTTTCTTGCAGATTCAATATTTCTAAGCGTTATGTCTATTCTGCTAAGTATAGTGTCATTAGTTTCGTCAAATTCTATTCCTCTGGATGCCTCCTTGTCTGCATACTTTAAAGAGGCAATGTAATTAGGATCTTTTCCTCTTGAAAACCAAATGCCGTCTTCCTGACTAAGAACTGATTTTCTAGCCCTTTCTTCCCTTGCTTTTCTTTTTAGCACATCCTCGACTGCATTCAGCTCGTCAGGTTTTATTTCCCTTGTTTCTGCGAATGCAATCTGCTGCTCTAAATCTGCTTTGATTATATCTTCTATTCTTGTTCCTGCAAGTATATCCTCTGTTCTTACGGTTTTGTCAACTACAAGCAGGATTCCATCATCATCCGGTGTTTTTTTTTCTGCCAGGCTCATGGTTTGATATTAATCAGGGGATTTTATAAATCTTTCTATTTTTATTACTTTTTGGTGGTTATATACTTTCAACAACAGGACCTATTTCTTCAACTATATAGCTTATTTCCTGCTGATTCTGGAATGATTTTTCATACGTTCTTGTTTTAAGCATTTCTGAGAGACTCAGACTTATGGCAAAACCTATTGATGCTCCAAACAGGCATAAAAACGGCCTTCTAACTTTTTTACTATCATGATCAACTGCGAGGTCACTGCAGCCTCTTTCGCTACCTTCCCTAAAAAATGCCTCATCCAGGCTGTCAAAACCATAATTACTTCTGTGCCTTCCTGAAATATTGCCAAATCTTCTCCTGTAAAATTCATACATAGGTATTTCTATCTTTGTTATTTCTTTCATACTGAAAATTATTTTGAATGGCTTTTAAACATACTTTTAAAATTCTTTACAAAATGGCTTAATTCTGCTTTTTATTGTTAACAAAGGTTTATTTTTTCTTTAATTGCTGCTTAGAAGCTGTCACAGTACCTGCAGCCTGTTATTACCCTTTCCCTGTGTTCTATTGAATGCGTTGCAAAATTATAACCTGAGATGTTTCTTGAAATCCTTGAGCCAATTGTGTTTGGAGGAACCACTACCGGAGCTGACGGCTGTGCTGTGCTGTATACCTGCGCGCTTCCAAATGCTCCCTGCTGTGCATATGCTGAGAGAAGATTGCTGACACCTTCCTCTCCTGCAGAATTTGCTGCCGCGTATACATTCTGTGCATTTTGTTTTACATAAGAGGAATTTGAAGTATATGTACTATGTTCTGCATATTTTTGAGTTTGCTGTTCTGCCACTGCGGAATATCTTATTTCAGGAGATTTTTTTTCTCTTGGCCTTGATATTTCAATGTTTTTTTCTATTTCACTTGCTTCTTCGCTGTCTATTATCAAGAGGCTGCATATTTTCTCTGTTTCAGGGTTTTTCCAGTTGAGTGCAAATATCAACAAATTTCCTTTTTTTTCAGACTTTAATATGCCCTGGTTTTCCAGCTGCTTCAGGTTTTCATATGTCCATGGAAGGTCTGTGCTTAGTATTTTTGATATTCTGGCTGCAGTAAATCCCCTTTTATCTGACAGAAGGAGTTTTATTATCTTTGTTTGTTTGGGGTTTATCATAATAGATTTTACGGCTGAGAGGTTTAAATAGTTTTGGCACTTGGCAAAAATTGAGATGAATCTGGTGTGGCTCGCTGAAAATTTTTTGTTATCGTAGTTGTTGAAAAATTAGTTATTAACTCTAAAGAGGTAATTTAACGAAAGATTTATAAAGTATTGATTATTCTCCAAATACAATGAAAAACTTATATCAAACTACGAAGAATTACGTCGCTAAATCATTAATTGGACTTGTATTAATTGCAGGAGTTGGCACGTGTGACCCAAATTCAAGTAATCAAGACACATCAAGAACTACTGATAGACCAGCATATTTATCAACAACAATTTATCGCTTTGGATTAATAACATACCGAGGCACAAAATGGAAATTCCGGGAAGAAAGAACTTCGGTTGCTCTTGCGGATATGGATGGCGATAGAGACCTAGATATAATTGTTTCTAATGATTTTGGAGAAGTAGTTGTTTTAGAGAATCGCATTCCTCAAAATAAATAAATCTTTCTTTTTTCTATTTTGATAGAGGTTTAGAAAATAATTATGGGACAATATTCTAACTCTAACTGTAACAAAATCAGACGGAAGATTCATAAAATATGTAGACCACCTTAGAGATGACTTCCAGTTAGAATATGTCGAAATTATAGCGAATGGAGAAACAACAAGATACACAGCGGATAACGAATTAGGAAATCTAATTTTGGAAGAATCCCAAGAACAATTTGATGCGTATATTAAACAGATTAAAGAAATAAAAATTAAACAAGGGTTAGAAAATATAAAATAAATATTTTGTTCTATAATTTTTATGGCAATTAGAGCATTCTGTCAGACATGTATTTTTTATGTAGGAAGTGTATATTATCTGATAGTCATGGACTGTATAAATTAAAAGATAAGAGAGTTAAATGCAAGCACTGTAAGAAATATTATTTACTTAATAAACTAAGAAAAGATTTAGAGATACTTTACTATTTTTAGTTTGTTTGCCAAAAAGTTTTTAAATTTGCTGCATTTAGTTTATGATCAAGAAACAGAGGCATAAATGTGTAAAATTTGCGTGATTTCTTTTGTTTAAAATAAACGATCTATATACTAAATTCTTATATATCTGGAATGTGGCCTTCATCGGCGATGGGATTACGTGAAATTCTTTTGGCAATAACAGTTGCTTTTCCCTGTATTAGTCATGCACAGGAACAGCCATGCCTGCATGAGGGAGAGCGGCTGCAGGAGAATTCCAGACAGGAAATAGAGGAATATGCGCGGAAAGAAACAGGGGCACTTGCCATAAAAAGAGGATATAGCTGGGGAGGCGACAAGCGCTATGAGATGACTTCTGCCGGCCTTATGACTGACGGGTATCTTGCAGAATTCCGCCTGAGAAACCAGAATTCCAGAGTGCCTGAAAAGGATGATACAATTTCAGTCGGAGGTTTTGAACTTGATGGATTTAGGCGGCAGAAATTTTTTCAGGCTGATTTTGCTTTTGGCATGTAGTTTTATAACAGGGCAAGAAAGTGGTATGACCTTGTGCTCTATGGACAGGTTGTTGGCGGATTTCAGGTTGTAAAAAATATTTTTACCCCCTATGGAAGCGAAGATAATCTTCCTGGCGATCCAGACATAGATTTTTTTGGCGGTGGAGGGGCACGCAGCGAGGCAGTATTTAGGATTCCGAGAATTGGAAATTATTATTTTAGCGCCGGGCTTGGAGGAGTTACAGACTATCTTTATACAGCCAAAGATGATTTTATGCGCAGACCAGTGCAGGGATTTCAATACAGCATGTATGGGCTAATCAGGTTTTCCCGCGAGAAGGAAAGAAAAGAACTGCGGCTGAAGAGGGAATGAGGGAATATTATTTAATGTTTTTATAAAGGGGTGAAAGCGAAGCGGGTGAAACTAGCTGAGAAGTGAATTTTAAGCAAGAGTTTATTAAGCATGAAGTGACTTATTCTTTCTATGTTATTTGAAGTAGTTGATAGAAAAGGTAGAAAGATAAGGCTCACCAAAAAAGGTTTAAAACATATACAAAGAGACCATCCTGATGTTAATCTGGAGGAGATTAAGCTAACATTGGAGATGCCAACAAAGATTACAATAAGTGAATAACAGCGTATTATACGAAGAAAATAAAATGAAAAAGAAAATGAGTATACATTATGATCCTGAAGGGGATTATCTTGAAGTAAGATTTGGTGAGCCTACACCAGCTTATTTTGATAGTGTTGGTAGTGATATTTTTGCAAGGATAGACAGAAAAACTAAGGATATCAGAGGTTATGCAATATTTAATGTTAAAAAAAGGGAAGTTGAAAAACAACATAAAGATATTGAAGTCGAACTTCCTGCCATAATTACTTCTTGATTGCTTAAAATTCATTGAGCATAACTTTTGTTAGTTTCCTTTTGCCAAGTAAAAGTTTGAGCGTAGCGACAAGTTTGAAAACTCCCGTACGTAGAGTGCCGTTGCCCCCTAAAAAAGGTTCTTTGAGTAGTAAAATATTTAAAATAGTGTTAATCCTGTTTTAATAATGTTAGTTTGGAGAGATATTGGCTTTAAGAAAAATGAAACTGGACACGATACTAGTAGAGTAAGTGATCTTGCTAATGGTTATGCCAGAAGAATAGGTCAATTATTTAGTTATGGGGATTCTTATGATGCTTCTTCCACAGCCTCTTCTATAATCCAAGCATACGAAAGATTTTCTAAGGAAACGGAAACTGTCTTAAGATGGGATGATGTTCCTAAGGATAAGCAAAGATTAGATCATGAACAATTCTCGCGTGCAATGTTTTTTGGTTACAAAACACCATTTAATGAAACTACAGAAGAGATTGATAGAGAAATTGATAGAAACTCAGGGAGGACATTAAAAAAAGATAAGGGTTTGTCATTTTATCATTCAATTGAATGTGTTGTGAGTTTTTGTGAAAATTCTGGTTTTAGGAAAGAAGAAGCAGTTGTATTTCTGCAAAAGTTGTTGGGCGGAAAGGCCCTTTATGACCCATTTTATGTAAGAGAAATACTAAATTTTCCAGAAAGGGTAAGATCTGGAGAAAAATCCAGAGAACCAGAAAAACTTGCTCGGGCAATATCTAAAAATTATGAAAGATCAGTTTCTTATGATAGAAATAAAATACCTAAGATTGTTGATGAAGAGGCTATAGCAAAGGAATTTTTTGCACGAAGAAAAAGAGAGGGGGCATTTCCAGATAAATTTATTGTTCATAGTGTTGATACTCAAGCCCCTGCCAAAGCTTGGAGGACTTATGAACAGTTTGCTACAATAACATCGGCAAAATTAGCATCTGTTGTTACATATGGGCTTGTTCCTGGTGGGGTGTTAGGAGGAATTAATCCAGTAGGACTTGATGGTACGCTGGATC
>CAYXPX010000026.1:10903-12047 GCA_964467335.1 Candidatus Woesearchaeota archaeon
GCTGATTTTATGATAATGAATTGGTATCCACAATTTCAAGGGAGTGTTATAATTCCAACTGAATTTTTAGCTCAAGAAGGTTTTGGTTGTGAGTTTACTGGGAGTATGTCTGTTATGATTGATGGAGACAGAGGAAGAGGGAGAGATATCATAGCAAGACCAAATAAGGAAGGAGTTCTACCATATTTATCTCCCCATGAGTTTGTTGTTGTAATTCCAACAGAACTTCAAAGAGCAACTATAGATGAAATAACTAGATTATATCATAGATTAGTAAGACCACCTGAAGAAATTGTAACAACACTAAAGAGATGTATTGGTTATGAACCTAGTTTATGGAGAAATTATCATTATTTTAATGAATGGTTACAAACAACTCCTGAAGGAAATGCTCTTCTGGAAGAAAGAATAGGTCGTCCAGTTTCAGATTTAAAGAGTAGTGATGAAATTAAAGTCAATATTAAGGATGGAATGTTCAGTGTTCAATAATTTATTCAAAGAACCGTTACAGAATATAGTTTTACTTCTACAAAAAGGGCAACGACACTGAAAGTGTATAGGTTAGTTTTATCGTCGTAAAAAGGGAGTTTTCAAATTAAGCTTAATTCCTGTTATATTCTCCGACCTACGAGTGAAGCGTAGCGGAACGGAGCGGGGAGGACAAGAAAGCGTAGCTTTCGCAAAGTTGAGAAATTCTGGCACAGAATCATAATATTTTTAAGTAAGTGAGTGTTTTTGTTATTTATGTCTGTTGATGAATTAATGACTGATGAAATTCTTGGAAGAAAAACCCAAGTGATATGGGAACAAAGAGATGAAAGAAGTGTTCCTAAAGTAGCGAGAGAAAGAATATCAAAATATTTTTCTGAGTGTCCTGATTACAACACTCCATCTGTTTTTGTTAGATATCAAGTTAGCCCAGAAGGATTAGGATTTTGGAATAGATTACGTCGAAGAAATCCTGTTTTTGAAGATTGGGTTTTTCAAGGAGAGAACGATGGAATAAAAGTTACTTCTTGGGGTGGTAGAAAAAATGGAAAATCACCAGCACACTTAGATGATTATTTGACGCATGCTCAAAGTGTTGAATTAACTTTTATGTTTGGCACTCATTATAATGGTAATTGTGTGATTGATTGGAATG
>CAYXPX010000027.1:0-10991 GCA_964467335.1 Candidatus Woesearchaeota archaeon
AGCAGGGAAGAAAATCAAAAGATTTATGAGCAGATTCAAAAGAAAGAAAAGGAAATTCTGGACCTAAGCCTGGAGCAGTCAAAAGCTGCTGTCACAACAGTGGCAGGCCTCCCTGTTCCTGAAATCTGGAAGCCTGCAAAAGATCTTGCGCTTGATAAGACAACAGACACTGTCGCAAATGCAATTGCAAGGCTTTACAAGCAAGTTCAGAAAGAAAATCCTGGAAAAGAGTCAACAATACCATTTATAGCTCTGGAAAATTTCTTTGTTGACACCGCAATGTCAAGAGGAAAAGATCTAAAAGAGGCAGTTATTGAAGCAAGAAAAAAGCTTGCTGAAAAGCTTGCAAAGGAATGCAGCCTTTCAAAAGAAAAAGCAGCAAAGGAAGCTGAAAAGCTTATAGGCGCAACATGGGACGTTGGTCACATTAACAATCTAAGAAAATCAGGCTATGAGGGAGAGGAATTAAAAAAAGAGGTTCTTAGGGACACAAAAGAGGTTGCAGACGTGGTAAAGCACGTCCACATAACAGATAACTTTGGATTCTTTGACAGTCATCTGCCGCCAGGAATGGGAAATGTTCCTATACGGGAGATTATGGAAAATCTTGAAAAAACATGGGCTGAAATGGAAAAGGCAGGAAAACTTCATCAGCGTCCGAGAGGAATTGTTGAAGCAGGCGGTTTTGTAGCAGAGATAGGCCAGAATCCTACCCTGGGAATTCTTGAATACTTTGGAAGCCCTTTATACAAAATATCAGAAAGCCCTTATTTCTCATCAGCTGCAGAAAGGTCAATTGGCCACACATATTCGCCATATTTTGAATCTTTTATAGATTTTCCGCAGCAGCACTTTAATTTATACGGAAGCAGCTTTACAACATTGCCAAAGTCTGTAGGCGGCCAGGTCGGCGGAGAAGCATCAAGATTCAGCGGCACGCCAAATCAGTAAATAAAATATCCTGCAGATTATCAAAATAAAAATCACTGTCTAAAGTTTGCAAAACCATCACCAAAAAATGCACCAAAAATATTATATATAGACAGAAGTTATAATCACTATGTTTAAAAAAAGAAAAAAAGAAGCAGGAGGGCCGGTTTCTCAGGATAAGGAAATAGCAATGGATTTTGCCTCAAAGGCATACCAGAAATTCAGGGATATAATAAAGGCAATAGCAATGTTTGGGTCTGTCACAAAGGAAAAGGCTACAGAAAAAAGCGACATTGACATTGTAATAGTAATTGATGACTGCACTATAAACTGGGATGATGAATTAATTGCATGGTACAGGGAAGAGCTGGCAAAACTGATTGCATCCAAAAAATACAAGAAAGAACTTCATGTAAATACTGTAACTTTGACTGCATTCTGGGAAGAGGTAAGGGCAGGAGAGCCGCTGATAATAAATGTCTTAAGATACGGAGAAACATTGATTGACGTTGGAGGATTTTTTGATCCAATAAAGGTTCTTCTCGCAAAGGGAAAAATAAGGCCTACGCCTGAAGCAATATACACTACAATGTACAGGTCAGGCCAGCACCTTGGGAGGGCAAATACAAATATACTAAACAGCATCGAAGGATTTTACTGGTCCATGGTGGATGCAGGCCATGCAGCACTAATGGCATTGAACGTCATACCTCCGTCGCCTGAGCATCTGGCAGAACTTTTGGAAGAAAACCTGGAAAAAAAAGGAATTCTGGAAAAAAACATGGTAGAGTTCTATGAAACAACAAGGCAAAAAGCAAAGAAAGTCCTTCACGGTGATGTAAACAAAATTTCAGGAAAAGAGCTTGAGGAAATACAGAGAAGATCAGAAGAATTTGTATTAAGGCTGAACGAAATAACAAAAACGCTTATTAGAAACAAAAAAATAATAAAAGTTGAGAATAAATAAAATTATTTAAATATTTTCTCCAGGTCTTACTGTAGGTTCAGCTTCTTGTACACTGTAAAGCTCATGAAGTGAGACTAGTGCATAAGATTTTCCCATACCCATTGTCTCAATTCCCCTATCAATAAAAGAAAACAAATTATTTTTTAACAATGCTCTTTTTGCAACAATTAAATTTCCCCTTGCAATTGTGCTGTAAACCCCAAACTCAGCGTCCTCTGCATTCATGCCATGATAAGTTTCCAGGATAGACCTGCGCGGCCCTTCAAGATCTTTATCTAAAACAAGATTTCTGGCAGTATGAGAATCCCTTCTTCTAACAGCAAGTGAAAGTTCAGCAGAATAATCAACAAGGTCCTTTACTTTATTGAGGATTTTGCGGGCATTACCTAAATTAGCAGCATCAAAAGAGTCACCTGCTGGAAAATCTGAAACAATATTTCTCTCAAGCATTTTTACATAAAACTGCAGTTTTGACTCTTCATTTAATCTTGAGAGATAATACCCCCTAGCTCTCTCAAAAGTGTCAGCATCAAGCAATTTGCTTAAAGCAAGATAAAATTCAAATTCGCCGTCAGTCAAAAGGCTTTCAAAACTACGATCACTGGCTGTTCTGAATGTCTTTTCGTCAATACTTGAGAATTTCTTTGCAACGCCTGTAGTATAAAACGCGCGTGCATCATCTATCAGCCTGAGATTAACTTTAACCTGTGATCTCTCCTTAAGGGCTCCTGCAGAAATAGCTGCATTAACAAGTTTTTCTAAATCTGGATCTAATCCAAAATCCCCAACACTCCCGCCTAAATCTTCATTCATCAGTTAATCATCCCTTGGTAGAACTTCTGAATGCAACAACCTATTTATATAAGTTTCGAATTTGTATCAACTTTAAAGTGGTTATAAATTAGATATCATATCTGCTGAGCAATCCTTTTACAAGGTTTACAACTGCATTTACACTACCTAAACTATAATAAGTTTCAAGAAGGTTTTTTTCTCCCCTGGTGCCGGTTTTCTCTACGCATCTTGAAAGGCAATTATAGACTATTGGAGAAATTCCTGTTGCTTCTTCCAGCTGCGGCAACACTAATCTTAATTCATCTAATACATCCTTGGTTCTATCATCAATAGACATAGAAATGAAGTTAAACATCAAAGATATAAAATTAATTAAGAAGAAAAGGTTATTTTCTAGAATAATAAAAGAAGATTACGCAGCTTCCTTTGATTTACTCTCTCTTTGCTGTTTTTCATAAGCCTTGTACATTCCGACGAGTGCATAAGCCTTGCCATGTTCTTTATGATCTATTGCCTTTTCAACAAGATCGGACAGTTTATTCTCTTTCATTAATTTTTCAGCTTCCATTCTTCTTGCCGCTGCTATTGTGTTATAAAGATTAGCCTGCGCCTGGTCTGCATTCAATGCCCTATAAGTCTCAAGCAAAGAGCCAGAATACTGGGTTAAATTATCTCCAACCAAACCAGCAGCACGATTATATTTTTCCTTTCTTACATTATTTTCTATGGCATCCGCTAATGCTAGTTCTTTACTAACTTTTTCTAAAGCCTGGTGTCTCTCCTTATCTTCCTTGCTTGCACTATCATCAGGCTTGCCAGGAACAAAACCATTATTTACCATATCCAAATAAAACTGAACCTTGTGATCCTCATCCAGTTGAGCCATATAAAATTTTTTTGCACTATTAAAAGCATCATTGTTTAATTTATGTCTCAAAAGGGTATAAATCTCTCCCTCGCCGTCAGAAAGCATAGATTCCACAACATGGGGTGCAGCAACCTTTAGTTGTCCAAGATCCACGCTTCTTAAACCATGAGAAAGCAGACTTCCATAAAATGCTCTCGCAGACTCCCTTAAATTCATGTCAACGTCTGCCTGAGAATACTTCTTAAGATTTTCTGCATGAATTGCACTCTTTACCATACCTTCCAAATCTTCAGGTAGTTTAAATGTCTGATTTTGTGTATTAACCATTTTTAAGCAGCGGCCCCTAAATCCCTTTTCCTTGTATAATCAAATCTTATCTTGCATCTTGGGCATGATTTAGGAACATCAATCCTTGTCTCCCATTGATATGTGCATGTCTTGCATTTCATTTTGTCCTTCTAAAACATAGTAATAGTAATAACAACTTATTTATAAGCCTTTCGATTTGTAATGACTAATGAGTAACTACAAACCTAAGTCAAAAACATTGCCGTTTCTGGATCCTTCCACAAACCTGAATCCATAGGCCCCGTAAGAACTGCTGTCGTTAAAACGTTTAAGATCAAGCCCGCTTGCAACGCTGAAAACAGGATTATTTCTTTTGTAAATCCCATTAAATCTGGCAAAAAGAGTCGCACTCACAGCATGTCTAATTAATGTCACTGCACTCAAAGCAGAAACATCAGAAAAATCCAGTGCTATAATATCATAAGCAGCTCTTTCAAGCTCCCCAAACTGGCTTCCCCTGCTCTTTCCATCGCCTGCATAATCAACCTTCATATGCTGGGAATTTATCCCCATATAAGTAAAAGGCTTAATATCAACCCCGAATCCATAGCAGAATAATTTAAGGTTAGTGGGATCAGCATCCCTTACACCACTCATGGCAAGGCATATTCTACCAACGTCCACAGCAAGTCCGTCTTCTCCTATTCTTGTTTGCATTTTTTCCTCAAAAATTTTACACAAAGATTTTTCATGCAAAAAGGCTTACTATATAAAACTTGTTGTTAACTTTTTTAAAACAAAATTATAATCATATGATGGTATCAAGAAGCAATATTGTCAACAACAACATAATAACTACCAGGCATTCTTGGATTTGCACCCTGCATAGCCCTTTTTGCAGTTTCAATCCCATCTTTGTCTACATAAGCAATAAAAATATCTCTCCCCTTTTTAACCTGCGCAGCAACGCCAACAGGCTTTCCAAAAGAATGCGCCATGCCTGACTGTATTCTGTCTGCATGCGCGCCGCCTAGCATTTTGTTCTCCCTTAATGCATGATGCGGATAAATGACAATTCTGAAAAAATAATTTAATCCAAGAAACTTCTCAAGTTGCCTGTTGACAACCATCCTTGCGCTTTCAATAGCATTGTGCCTTAATTGAAGCGTGCTTTTTGAAACAAGCTTAACCCTGTAGCCAAACTTTTTGTTCCTGTTTCCCATCTCAAATCTCTGTATATTATGATTTGGAATTGCCTTAACATAATTTTTGCTCTTAAACTTGCTCTTCCTTGTATACGGCCTCTCAAGTTTTCTGTAGCAGCAGCCCTTTCTTAATCCTACCATAAAAAATGGAAAATTCCTCTGCTTATAAAACTAACTTTTTTAAATACTAAAAAACGCCAGTAAAATGTTATTTTTATTATTTAACTTATGCAGGTTTTACTGTTCCTATAAATCTCCTTTCTGCTGAAAAATATTTTTTTGCCACTGAGATTATATCTGCGGGCGTTACATTCATTAATCCTCTTGCATAACTTTCATATGAAGGATCTTCTCCTCCCATCACAAAATCGACAATTTGGGATGCTGTATCTTCGAGTTTTCCCCTGTTGCTTCTTAATTCATTCAGCATAAGGCTATTTCTTGCTCCTTCCAGCTGCCTGTCTCCTATAGTATGCGCGCATAATCTTTCCATTTCATCTTCCATCATCTGTCTTACTGTGTTTAAGTGCCTGGGGAGTATGCCTTCCAGACTTATTTCCAGTAATCCCAATCCAGGATAAACTGCATGCTGCACGCCTGTGTGATACATCTTTCCCTCCCTGTCCCTTATTTTTTGCCATAATCTTGCCCGTGATTCATATTCTTCCACTGTTCCAGCGAGCAAGTTTGCGATTATTTCTACAGCATACCTTTCTTCAAGGCCATATCCTGGCACAGGCACAGTTATAGATGCAACACAGTCTTTAAAGCCGGCCCTTCTGCTTGTTTTTACATATCTTGTAACTTTGTTTAATCCAAATCTTTCAATCTTCCTTCCTTTTTTTGGAAAATCTGCCATTATTTCTTTTGCAGCTTGCATTGAATCTCTTATATCAGGGCCCACTAAACCTATGTGCATATTCCTTGCTCCGAGATATCTTCTTTGCTGTTCCCTTAATCTCTCTGCAGTCAATGATCTTATCCCGCTTATTGTTTCTGGAGCAGTGTACAGCGGATGATCTTCTCCCAGAATTAATTTATCCCTTAGAATCTCCAGATAATATGATGGTTCTGATACTCTTTTTTGCAATTCCCCTTCTATGACTCTTTTTTCTTTTCTTAGTATTCTCTCTGCAATCGGGGGATTTATCAGGCTTTCTTTTATTATTTCCAGTGTCTCTCTTAAGTTTTTATGAATTACCAGCACTGAAAATACAAGTTTATCATCTTCAGTAGATCCTGTAAAAAATCCCCCCAATTCTTCTATTCTTGAATCTGCACATGGCGACTTATTATGCCTGCGTTTTTGAAAGACTATATGCTCCAGCATGTGCGGCACATATTGGTCGTGCCTTGCTCCCCATGGAAATGCTATTGCGATTCCTGTGTCTATACCTTCATGTTCCAGTCCAATTATTTTTGATCCATTATCCAGCTCTTCTATTATTGGCTTTCCATTATGCGGGCTTGCAAATGGCAGACCATATCCGCCCTTACTTGGTTTTTTGCATGAAGCAAGATTTTCTGGCATTTTTTTTATTCAATTGTGTATAAGTCTTATTGATTTTTATGATAATAATTGAAAAGATTTATAAGTTTATAGCTTTTTATCATAAGCAATGAAAGGGGTGATTTTCTTTTTATTTTTTAAGAAATTTTTTACTGAAAACTTTTTTTATCTTAATTTCCTATGAAAAAAATTTTGCGAAACGTACCCCCAACCTACCGTCCACCAAGGAAGGCTCCCCGTTAAGGAGCAAGTTCAACTCGGAGCCCCTGTTACGGATAGCCGCCCTTTCATCTTCTCTTGGGAAATAATAATAAAATTCCCCTTTACCTTTTACACTATTTGGATAGCCCAATTCACTAATATTTTGTCTGTCAAATCTTCCGTCTTTGTCTGGAAGAGCTATTGTTCTTTCCTGGGTTCCTATTCTTAATCTTGTTCTATCTAAAACTAAATCTTCAAGCCATTCTACATAATCATCAGTCATTTGTGCAAGTGTTTCTCTTGCTGATTCATTACTCTCTTTAGCTGCTTCCTTTAACGCAGGGATAACCAGCCTATAGGCAATACCAACAGGCATAACAACACCATCAAGGCCATGAACCAGTTTTCTTGCATATGGCTGTGAAATGTTTACAACAGTTCCATCTCCTGCATAAGCACACTTAATCCCTTTGGTTCTTATTGTGTCTTCTACTCTTTTATCTTTACTTAATAAACTGCCAGCAACAAATAAATTAGGTGTTCTTTCCAAATCTACAATGCCTCCTTCTTTAAGAAATGCTAAATATTCCGGCATTAATGCAGCCTTTATTTCAGGCTCTCTAAATACATAACCTCGCTCAAATTGTGATGCTGGTTTTGTTTCCATAATTTTCTGGCCCTAAAAAAGTATATTAATCTTTCTATTCGTTATTACTTTATAGTAAATGTAATATCGTTCGCACTACAGGATATACATAATTTTCCTTTTAATACATGTCTTAGTTTTCTCTCTTTTAATTTGACCATTCTAAGGAACAATAACAGTTCCTTTTTATTAGAAAACCTACTTTTAATATAATATTTATAAACTAAGAATTAGGGGTGCAATAATATTGGGATACTACATGCAAAACCCTTTATAAAAACATTAATAAATATAGATTCAAACCTTAATTTATGCTTTCAGACAGAGAATTAAAAAAAGAGTTCAAGAAAACAGTAAGCAAAAATCCCGAGATTTATTTTCCTGTTAATTATTTAAAAGGAGAGGGATTTTTCAGGAACAAGTGCATTAAATGCGGAAAATATTTTTGGAATACAGACAAGAATCAAAAATTTTGCGGCGATGCAGTCTGCTCCGGCGGCTTTAGGTTTATTGGAAATTCTCCTGCTAAAAATAAGTTGAGCTATACAGAAGTGTGGAAAGAGTTTTCTTTTATGTTCAAGAAATTTGGCTATGCCTCTATTGAAAGATATCCTTCTGTTTCAAGGTGGAATCCAACGTCAGATTTTACTATTGCAAGCATAAGTGCATTCCAGCCTTTTGTTGTTTCTGGAGAGGTAAATCCTCCTGCAAATCCACTGGTTATTCCCCAATTTTGCATCAGGTTTAATGATATGGATAATGTCGGGCTGACAGGCGCGCACAATACAGGCTTTGTGATGATAGGGCAGCATATGTTTGTTGAACAGCATAAATGGGACCAGGAAAAGGTTTTCAGCGAAATTCATTCCTGGCTGAAGAAGGGGATGGGACTGCCGGATAATGAAATCACATTTCATGAGGATGCGTGGGCTGGCGGTGGAAATTTTGGGGGATGCATGGAGTTTTTTTCAAGAGGCCTTGAGATTGGCAACCAGGTTTATATGCAGTATGAACAGACACCTTATGGAAACAAGGAGCTTAAAATAAGGGTTTTAGACATGGGGATGGGGCAGGAGAGATGCGCCTGGTTCAGCAGCGGTGCAGGAACAATCTATGATTCAACATTTCCCAAAGTTATGAAAATTCTGTATGAAACTTCAGGATTAAAAAGAGATGACAAATTTATGGCTAAATTTATTCCTTATGCAGGCTACTTAAATGCTGATGAATCTGATAATTTAAATGAAGCATGGAAATTGGTTGGTAAAAAAATCAATTTAGGAGCAGATGAGCTAAAGAAAAAAATTCTGCCTTTGGCTGCCCTATATTCTATCGGGGAGCATACGAGGACTTTGCTGACTGCATTAAATGACGGCGCACTTCCTTCCAATGCTGGCGGCGGCTATAACCTAAGAATTCTTGCAAGGAGATGCTTTGATTTTGTTGAGAGGCATAACTGGAAATTTTATCTGCCTGATATCTGTGAGGAACATGCAGGGGAATTAAAAATCCAGTATCCTGAACTTTCTGAGAATTTAGATGAAGTAAAGAAGATTTTAGATGTTGAAAGAGAAAAATACAGGGCAAACAGGCAAAAGGCGATGCATATTGTTGAAAAAATTGCAAAAGAAAAACAAAAAATAAGCACTGAGAAATTAATTGAACTTTATGACAGCAACGGAATAACTCCAGAACTAATTGCCAGCGGGACCAATATTGAAGTTCCAGACAATTTTTATGCGCTTGTTGCCTCAAGACACGAGACAAAAATACAGGAACACCAGACAAAAAGAGATTTTAGCCTGGATTTAGCAGATGTTCCTGCGACAAAACAACTTTTTTATCAGGATTATAAACTGTCTGAGTTTAATGCTAAAGTTCTGAAAGTTTTTGGAAACAATATTATTTTAGACCAGACTGTTTTTTATCCAACTTCTGGCGGCCAGCTTCATGATACAGGCACATTAAATGATCTTAATGTTATTGATGTCTTTAAGCAGGGGAATGTTATTGTTCATGTCATGCAGAATCCTGGATTTTTTAAGCCAGGGGATGCAGTGCATGGAAAAATAGATTATGCAAGGAGAATACAACTTGCACAGCACCATACATCTACGCATATAATAAATGCTGCTGCAAGAAGAGTTTTGGGGAGACACGTTAATCAGGCAAGTGCAAAAAAGACTGCTGATAAGGCGCACATTGACGTCACACATTACCATTCTTTGAGCGAGCATGAGCTGGAATTAATTGAGAGCGAGGCAAACAAAATAATAGGACAGGCTGTTTCTGTAAGGAAGAGTTTTATGCCAAGAGAGGATGCTGAGAGAGAATTCGGCTTTGCGATTTATCAGGGAGGGGTGCCAATAGGAAAAGAGCTAAGGATAGTAAATATAGTCGGCGTTGACGCAGAGGCATGCGGCGGCACACATCTGGACAATACTTCTGAAGCTGAAAGGATAAAGATACTAAAATCAGCAAAGATTTCAGACAGCATTGTAAGGATTGAATTTGTTGCAGGAAAAAGAGCATTTGAAGAGGATAAAAAATATGAGGATATTGTGCATACATTAACTTCCCTGCTGCACTGCAAGAGGGAACAGATTCCAGGAAGGCTTGCTGAACTTTTTGATCTCTGGAAGAAGACTGTAAAGAAGGGAGCCAAGATTGATGACTTTAAGCTTTCAAGTGCTGAAACTTATACCGGGGACATTATTGAGAAATCTGCTGAAATTTTAAAAACGCAGCCTGAACATCTTGTGAACACAACGAAAAGATTTCTTAATGAGATAAAAGAAAAATTACTTTAATGCTTCAAGCCTTGAGCACTCAACTTTTGACCATTTTGGAGCACGCCTTGTGTCAGTCATTCTTATTGTTGTTCTTATACATTCACCTGTAGGAAGCCTTACTTCCATCCTGTTAGGGCCTTGCTCAATTTCGTGCGATGGAGTAAAATCAGCATAATCAAATTTTTTTTCATCTGCAGTGCCATCTGCGTCTTCTATACAATCACGCACCCTTACTAATTCACCATATGTTTTATCTCCTGTTCCTCTTGCAACAACTTCATCATATCCTTTGCATTTTGCAGGAGAAAAATGGTATAAAGAACCAACAACTTCAGCATCATCAACGCTGAGCTGAGTTGCAGCTGGATCTGTTGCTCTTACTGTAAATTCTAATGGTGAAAGCGGTCTTACCTCAGCTTTTGTGGCTGCTGATGCGCATCCTGCCAAAGCAACCATTAAGATATATTTTTTCATGTTTATAACAACTATGGAGTGGATACATATTAAGGTTTATATACTTTTCGCTTGCTTTTTCATCATGATTTTTTCATGATTTTTTAGGAAAGTTTTATAAGTTTTTTCTTATTTTCTATTTTTATGGCTGCAACTCAACAACCAATATTTATTCTGGCAGAGGGATCACAGAGAACAACAGGAAAGGATGCACAAAGAAACAACATAATGGCTGCAAAGCTTGTTGCAGAGACTGTGAGAACTACTTTGGGTCCAAAAGGCATGGATAAAATGCTTGTTGATTCTCTTGGCGACATAGTTGTTACAAACGACGGC
>CAYXPX010000027.1:11001-11748 GCA_964467335.1 Candidatus Woesearchaeota archaeon
GGCGTTACAATACTTCAGGAGATGCAGATAGAACATCCTGCTGCAAAGATGGTTGTAGAGGTTGCAAAGACGCAGGAGAAGGAGGTAGGCGACGGCACAACGACTGCTGTCATTCTTGCAGGAGAGCTGCTGAAAAATGCAGAGAATCTTCTTGAGAAAGAAATACATCCCACTGTAATTGCAAAGGGTTACAGGATGGCTGCAGAGAAGTCGCATGAAATTCTTGATAAGCTTGCTGAAAACGTTTCTGTGAATGACACTGCCCTGCTAAAAAATATTGCAATGACTGCAATGACTGGAAAAGGGGCTGAGGCTGCAAAGGAAGTTTTAAGCGACATTGTTGTAAGTGCTGTAAAAAGTGTTACTGAAGAGAACAAGGATTCTGTTTATGTTGATTCTGAGAGTATTAAATTAGAAAAAAAGACAGGTGCAGGCATTGAGGACACAGAACTGATACAGGGGATTGTTCTTGACAAGGAAAAGGTTCACTCGAACATGCCCAGGATTGTCATGAGTGCAAAGATTGCACTTCTTGATGTTGCCCTTGAGATTAAAAATACTGAAATAGACGCTAAAATACAGATTACAGATCCAAACCAGATGCAGTCTTTTCTTGATATGGAAGAGAGAATGCTTAAGAACATGGTTGACAGTGTTGTAAAGTCTGGTGCGAATGTTGTTTTCTGGCAGGAGGGCATTGAGGATCTCGTGCAGCTTTATTTTGCAAAGCATGGAATCTATGCTGCA
>CAYXPX010000028.1:0-11504 GCA_964467335.1 Candidatus Woesearchaeota archaeon
AGTATAATGAAACTTCCTTTATTATCTTCTAAAGAATTATGTAAATTTTTAGAAAGAGAAGGATTCCAATATATAAGACAAAAAGGAAGCCATAGATTTTATAGACATCCTGACGGAAGAACAACCGTAGTTCCAATACATAATAATAAAGATATTAAAAGAGGTTTATTAAAAGGTATACTAGATGAGATAAGAATGACTAGGGAAGAGTTCTTTAGCAAATATAAATAGGAATCCTGGCTTTATATAATTATGCTGGAAATTTCCGAAAATATCTCTAAAAATTATGTAAATTCCTAGATTAAAAAATCATACATCTATATTTATTTTCTCGCCGTTCCTTTGGACTGCATAGGTTTTTGCTTTGTATCCTGGAAAATTCAGGCACGCCCCGCTTTTAATATTAAACATAAAACAGTGCAGAGGGCATATAACCTCTTCATCATGAAAATCCCCCTCATCCAGCTGTCCTTTTTGATGGGGGCATTCAGCATCAACAGCAAAAATATCTCCCTGCAGATAAAATAATATTATTTTCCTTCCGGAAATTTCAACAACAAGCCTTCTTTTGTCCCTAAGTTCATTTAAATCAGCAGCTTCAACAAAAACCATTTTAAGATTTCTTCTTTAGGGCAAGCAGGTTCTTCACAAGAAGATCCAGGGCCTCCTTAAGTCTGCTCTCGCTCCTTGTTCCAGTGCACACAATCTTGCCGTTGCTAAACAAAAGAAATGTTGCTCTTGTGCCGCTTAGTTTGTAAACAAGACCTGGAAACTGCTCAGGCTCATACTCTGTATTCTCAAGTTCCATTGCAAGCATATTAAGATTTAAATCCATTCCAATTCCGCCTGCAGCAACCATGTTCTGCACAGTAACTCTTGGCTGTGTTGTAATCTTAACCCCGATTTTCTCAACATTTTTTACAATCTGTTTTATGGATTCCCTGAGTTTTGCCATGCTTCTTGCTCCAGTGCACACAACATTTCCGCTGCCAAATATCAGGGCAGAAGTCTTTGGATCCCTTATTCTCATTACAAGGCCTGGAAACTGCTCAGGATTATATTCTGTATTTGGAAGTTTTTCAGCAAGCTTTATCAGGGGCACATCTTTTCCCAAGCTCGTGCTTGCAACAATATTTACAATCTTTAGTTCCTTTTTGACCATAAAAACTCCCAAATCCCTTATAAACAAAACAAAGAAAAATTTATAAAGTTATTTAAATAATAAAACAACTTATGAGTGATAAAAATCTGGAAACAGTAATAGAAGTTGAATGGAGCGGTGGATTTACATTTATTCAGTTTAGGGACAATCCAAAAAGATACGCTGTAGAAAGCACCCTGCCATTAAACGTAGGAAACACAGTAAACATCACAAAAACTGGATTAGTAAGAATAGGTCATGGTAAAGAAATAATAAATTTTGTACAAATAAAAGAAATGACAATATATGACGAAAAAGCAAGGCAGACATCATACAAGGCAGGAAATATTGACTTAATAGAATACGCCTAAACAATATTAAAACCAACGAAAAAATCCTTTCCTCTTATATTTCCGCTTTCAGAGTGTCCTAAATTTTTTCCCATCTCAAATTTTAATGTTTTTGCGCTGCATCTCTCCCTGATATTTTTAGACCATTTTTTGAGATCCACATCAGCAGCAATAAACAATTCAATCTCATCCTGCTTTTTCATGCCTGCTTTTTTTCTAAGTGTTTGCACTCTTCTAATTAATTCCCTTGCATAGCCCTCCTCTTCAAGCTCCTTTGTAAGTTCAGTGTCAAGAGAAACAACACCGTATTGTGTCTGCACGCCCTCAACCTTTGAAGCTAAATTCTTCTTGGAAACAGAAATCTTCACATCCTTGACATTAAGCTGGTTTTTTATTATTTTCAAAGCAAGTTTCGCAGACTTTGCATGTTTTTGGCTGTTTGCCTGAAAGTCAAGCCTTGATAAGGGCCACCTGACATTTATTTTCTCTCTGTCCCTTATCGACATCCCTGCCTCTATTATTTTTTTTGCAGCATCAACAGACACCACAATATCATTATTTATTAATTTTTTATTGCACTTGGACCATGAATAAAATGAAATGCTTTCTTCTTTAAGTTTAAATCTCCCCCTAAAATCAAGATAAAGTTTCTCGCACAAAAAAGGAGATATGACGCTGAACATTTTCAGGGTTTCAAAAAATACATTAAATGAAGCATAAAAAACTTTTTTCTTGTCATCAAGGCTTCCGACAGCAGCCTTGTCCCTGACAAATTGTATATATGCTCTGCTAAGTTCCAAAAACAAGCCCTCTATAACTCCCGGCACACGGTCCAGGTTATAGCTATCGCATAGTTCAGTGGCAGTCAGTATAGAAGAGTGCAGTTTTGATAAAATATATTTTTCCTCAATATCAAGCCTTCCTGGTTTTGTTTTTGAACTAAAATTATTTTGCTCGGCAAGCTCTATAATAAATCTGCTTAGATTGCATAAAATGTCAAGATTTCTGTGCTTTACCTTCATGTCCTCAAAATTATAATTCATGTCAAGACCAGGCTTGGCAGCTCCAATCATATAATATCTTAAGGTATCTGCACCATATTTTTCTATAACTTCATAAGGGCTTATAACATTCTTAAGGCTCTTGCTCATCTTTCTGCCGTATGCATCCATTATCATCCCGTGCATATAAACTGCATTATAACTGGTCTTGCCTCTTGCAACCATCGAAAGGCACATAAGAGAATTAAACCATCCCCGTATCTGATCCTTGCCTTCAAGTATAAAGTCAGCATTGCCTGATTTCGCAAAATCTCCCTCAAAAGAGGCCCAGGCAGCAGCGCCAGAGTCAAGCCATACATCAAGAACATCGCTCACTCTCGAAGTCATGCTTCCGCATTTGCATTTTATCTTCACATCATCAATCCATGGCCTGTGCAGATTGTCAAGTTTAGCGCCGCTTAATCTCTCCAGTTCTTTATTATTTTCAACAATTGTAATATTGCCGCACTTTTCGCATTCCCATATCGGAAGAGGTATTCCCCAGAACCTCTGTCTTGAAATGCACCAGTCCTGCAGGTCATTAAGCCATGAAACAAACCATCTGTTGCCGGCCCAGTCTGGAATCCATAATGTTTTTTTATTCTCGTCAAGCATGCCTCCCTTAAGTTTTTCAACAGCCAGGAACCATTGTTCTGTTGCCCTGTAAATAACAGGAGTATTGCACCTCCAGCAGTGTGCATATTCATGTTCAATCTCAGTCTTGGCAAGCAAAATACCCATCCTATCCAGCTCATCAATAAATTTCCTGTCATCTTTTCTGGCGCAGAAGCCTGAAAATCTTCCCATCTTGCTGGAAAAAATTCCGTGCTCATCAACCTCATTGTAATCAGTAGGTATCCCGTTTCTTTTTCCAATTTCATAATCCTCAGGCCCGCACGCAGGAGCCATATGCACAAGTCCTGTTCCTGCACTTGCATCAACATACTCGCTGCTTAAAACAACAGTAAAAGCTTTTTTTGCAGATACAAACTTTTTTAAGATTTGAAGCTCCTCGCTAAAAGGATGTTCATAAGAAATTCCCTCTAATTTCTCGCCTTTAAATTTGTCCACAACATCAAACTTCTTTCCAAAAACACCTCCAACAACAGCAGTAGCCAGTGCCCTTGCAATTATCCAGTATTCTCCCTCAGTCTTAATTTTGACATATTCAAGATCAGGGTTCACCATCACTCCAAGATTAAATGAAAGCGTCCATGGAGTCGAGGTCCATATAAGCAGATATTCATTTTCTTTTCCTCTGACCTTAAACTTTACAAAAACAGAATTGTCCTTCACAGTTTCATAAACAAGCTCATGCTTTGCAAGCGCAGTCGCACACCTTGCACACCACGTCATGGCCTTGTGCCCTTTATACAAAAAACCATTTTTCCATGCCCTTTTTAGCGCCCACCATGCACCCTCTATATAAGAATTATTTATTGTCATGTAGGGCCTGTCCCAGTCCATCCATATTCCTAGTCTTGTAAAATCTCTGCTCATTGGCCAGAGCTGGTCAAGTGAAAATTTTTCGCATTCCCTGATAAATCTTTTCAAGCCTATTTTGTTTATAATTTCCTGTTTGTTATTTATTCCTAATTTTTTCTCAACCTGTACTTCTATGGGAAGACCATGCATGTCATACCCGGGAGTATCACTAACCTCAAACCCGCACATTCTCTTATATCTAAGAACACAATCCTTGAGCGTCTTATTCCAGGCATGCCCTATATGTATTGCTCCTGTTGTATAGGGCGGTCCGTCAAGAAAATTAAATTTCTTTTTGCATTTTCTCCTCTTTAGCCTTGGATAAATGTTATTTTTTTTCCAGAAGTCCAGAATCTCGCTTTCTACTACCTTAAAGTCATACATAAGAATTTCTAGTTAAGCATAAGTTTATAAATATTATCCTGTAGTAAATCCTACAGAAACAGAGAATTAGGCAAAACTAATTCTTGGAGAAATAGGAGTGATAATATATGGAAAGAAATTTTAGAAGACAAAGTTTCGCACCTGTGAAGGTAGGCGATGAAGTAGATGTAAAAATAGAGGCAGTTGGTGAAAAGGGGGACGGCATTGCGAAAGTAAAGGGTTTTGTGCTGTTTGTGCCTAATACAAAACAGGGAGACAACGTAAAGGTAAGAATAACAAGAGTACTTAGAAAAGTAGGATTCGCAGAGGTAATAGGAGAAGGATCTGCAGAAGAACCCCAGGAAAATGAGCAGGGTTCATCAAACGATGAAGAAGATACGCAGGAAGAATCTGACGAGGAAATAAATTACGCTGAAGAGGAGTAATCTCCCTTTTTCTTTTTTTAAAAGCAGTTTTATATCATTTTTTATATAAATATTTATAAAACCAGAGAAATTCTTTAAGTCTATGGCTTCTCAAATTTGGACAGAAAAATACAGGCCTTTGACATTTGAAGAAATAAAAGGGCAGGAAAGTATAGTAAATAGGGTAAGGGCCCTTGTAGAAAACAAAAATATTCCCCACATGTTGTATTCTGGTCCTGCCGGCACAGGAAAGACAACATTATCAATTGTCGTCGCAAAGCAGCTCCATAAGGAAAACTGGAGAAACAATTTTTTGGAATTAAATGCAAGCGATAGCAGAGGCATAGACACAATAAGAATTCAGGTAAAGGATTTTGCAAAAACAATGGGCATGCATTCAGATGTTCCAAAAATAATTCTTCTTGATGAGGCAGATGCCCTGACAAAGGAAGCGCAGCAGGCATTAAGAAGAACAATGGAAACATATTCAAATTCATGCAGGTTTATCCTTTCATGCAACATCGCTAGCAAAATAATCGATCCCATAAAGTCAAGATGTGCAATCTTTAAATTTAAGCCGCTGAAAAAAGAAGAAATAGAAAAGATTATAAAAAACATAGCCGAAAAAGAAGGCCTAAAAATAGATATAAAAACAATAGATATTCTGTATGACCACTGTAACGGTGATGTAAGACAACTGCAAAACATCCTGCAGTCGACAAGTGCGCTGTCAAAAGAAATAAACCAGGAAGTGCTTGAAGATTTTATAAAGACAATAGAAACAAAAGAAGTAAAAGAAATTATTGAATATGCCTTAAATAAAAATTTTATGGAATCAAGAAAAAAACTCCTTAGTGTAATGCTTGAAAATGGTCTGTCAGGTCTTGATGTAATAAAACAGGTGCAAAAAGAAATAATGAACATGAAAATCGAAGACGGAAAAAAATTAAGCATAATAGAAAAATGTGCAGACATAGAATTCAGGATGGTTGAGGGTTCTGATGATTATATACAGCTGGAGGCTCTGCTGGCATTTATATCAAAATGAAAGTAAATTTTGTTTATTCGGCAATATATGACAATCTGCTTGCTGAAATGTCCAAAAAAAATTTCTCTGGATTTCAGGCTAAAGAAATGCATCTGTATAGGGAAGAGATTGCAGCATCATGGAAAAAAGAGGAAAATAAGATTATAAAAGAAATAGAAAAAGTTTCAGGCTTAAAATTTAGGGAAAGCAGGAACTGTTTTCTTGTAAAAAACATGAAATACGCAGCAATATCAAATCCCATGACGCTTAAAAAGCAGGATAAACTGATAAGGGCAAAAACAATCTTAGTGCATGAATTGGTACATTGCCTGCTTGAAGATAACAAAGAAAAAATCCTGGAGATGATAGAAAAAATTTATCCGCAGGAAAGTTTTGAATTCAGGCTGCATATCCCTATATTGCTGATAACTAGAAAAGTTATAGAAAAATTTTATGGCAGAGAGATATTAAAAGAAGTTATAGAGGATGAAATGAAAAGATATCTCTTGAATGAAGCATGGCCTGAAGTAAACTCAATCTATCCAAATTTCAAAAGCAATATAATAAAATTCCTGAAAAATGAAAACCTTCGTTGAAAAATACAAGCCGAAAACAGCAGATGAAATCCCGCAGGATATTGAAAAACTAAAAAATTTTATAAAAAATAAAAAACATTCAATGATATATGGATCTGTAGGAAGCTGCAAAACAGCGTCAGTATATGCAGTTGCAGATAATCTTGGTCTCGAAGTAATTGAAGTAAATGCATCAGACTTCAGGACAAAGGATGAAATAGAAAAAATAATCGGCAATGCTTCAAGACAGCAAAGTCTCTTCCAGAGAGATAAGCTGCTGCTGATAGAGGAAGCAGACTGCATCTCGGGAAGGGAAGACAGGGGCGGCGCGCAGGCAGTATTAAACATATTGAAGGAATCGTGCTTCCCGATTGTGATAACATGCAACGATCCGTATAATGAAAAGTTAAGAGACATAAGAAAAAAAGTGGGTCTTATAGAATTTGAACCTGTAAAAATTTTGGAAATAAAAAAAATACTCCAGGAAATAGCAGAAAAGGAAAAAATAAAAGTTTCTGAAAAAAACCTTATGAAACTTGCAGCAAACTCCAATGGCGATCTGAGGGCGGCAATAAATGACCTGCAGAGCAGCATAATGGAAAAGGAGCTTGTTAATCCTGAAGATTCAAGGGAGCAGAAATCAGAGATGGCCCATCTGCTGAATGCTGCATTAAAACTTAAGTCATTTGAAGCGCATAAATCATTTGAAAATACAGATATAAGCCTTGACGATTATTCCTTGTGGCTTGATGAAAATCTTCCAGTGCACATATCAAAGCCGGAAGACATATCAAAAGCATATGAAACATTTTCAAAAGCAGATGTAATAAAGGGAAGGATAAGAAGGCAGCAGTACTGGCGTCTGATGTACTACCAGAATTTGCTTTTGTCATCAGGCATATCAATATCAAAGCATGAAACAAATAAAAAACCCGCAGATTACAAAAGGCCGCTAAGACTCTTAAGAATCTGGCAGGCAAACATGAAAAATGCAAAAAAAAAGAGCATAGCAGAAAAAATAGCTAAGGAAACACACATATCTGTAAGGGAAATAATAAAAAACTTCAGCAGCTACAGATTCATCGCAAAAAATAATGAAATCATGAAAAGTCTGAAGCTTGACGAAGAAGAAACAGGCTATCTGAAAAGCTACTGGTCAGAATTCTGAACACTGGTTATTTTTACATCAAAAATTAATGTTTTTCCTGCAAGCGGAAAATTAGCATCAGCAATAAAGAAATTTTCACTTACTTCAGTAATCACAGCAAACCTTGGATTTGTGCCTGAAGAAATATAATCCCCGACGCTTGGATTGTGCCTTAAGTATATGTATTCCTCATCAACAGACAAGACAGTAGTCTCCCACCCAAGATCACGTAATTCTATAGAATCACCCTCACTTAAAATATTTTCAAGAGTAATCTTGTTTTCATCCATGTCAGTAACCATGAAATCCCACGAAATTGTAGGTATTCTTACAATCTCGCCCATAATTGGATCTTTCCCAAAGGCATTTCTGAATTTGTCAATGTCCAGATAAGTATATCTTGTCATGTTTATGTCTCTTGAAAATTCCCTGACAAGATTATCATCCCTTTCGCCGTACGCTCTTTCATAAGTTAATGTAAATCTTTTCTCATCGCCCTCTCTTAATCCCAAAATCTCCTCCTGAAATCCGCTAAGAATATTTTTATCGCCGATTGTAAAAACAAGAGGGCTGTAATCTCTGTCTCCAAAACCCGCATCCCTGCCAACACTCCCTATTGTGGTGTCAGAAACATCCCCGTTTTCCATATAAAGTGTATAATCTGCAGTAACGATAGATCCATCCTTTATTCTGTTGTTGGAAACAGTCTGTATTACAAGAAGTATGACCAGCAGTATTATAACAACAACTGCAACAGCGATGTAAATCGCTTTCTTATTCCCTCTTTTTTCAACAGTTGATTTAAGCTCTGTTTTTTTAGCTCTTTTTTTCCTTGCCACAAAAAATAGTGCAGCAAGATTATATTTAAGCCTTTTTATGACAAAAATTATTGGTTTTTGCAGTAAGATAGTATATAAACAAAACAATAATTATTTTAAATAGGTTATCTGCTAATTTAAACAAAAAGGTGCAAAATGTATGAAATTGTCGTCGGACGCTCGGATGCTGACAGAAAAGCACTGGGTATACAAGGATCTGTATTTCTTGGAAAGCATTATGTAAAAATGGGGAATACTACTTCTCTATCAAGTAAAATATTTTTAGACGTTGCAAGAACGCATGTTGTTCTTGTTTCAGGAAAGAGGGGGTGTTTAACATCCAATACAAATGTATTAACAGACACTGGATATAAAAATATAAAAGATTTTGATAAACTAAAAGATAGTATTCTTACTTTTGATAAAAAAACAAAAGAATTTAGATATTCAAATGCAGCTTTGATAAAATATAAAGTTGACGAAGAACTGTTTAACATTACATTTGAAGATAATTCAAATATAGAAACTACTACTGAACATCCCTTACTTATTCTGGAGAATAAAAATTTTTTATGGAGAGAAACCAAAGACCTTAGTGTTGGAGACTTAATAATAAGTAAAGAAGAAAATTCAAAAAAAATAATTCAAAAAAAAATTAAAAGCATATTAAAAATCAATGGAATTAATGAAGTATATGACCTTACGGTTCCAATAACTCATTCATTTATTGCAAATGGAATAATATCCCATAATAGTGGAAAATCATATTCGCTTGGTGTAGTGGCAGAAGAAATGGCGCATCTTCCAGAGGAAATAAAAAATAAAATCGCAGTACTAATGATAGACACAATGGGAATCTTCTGGACAATGCGTTTTCCAAATGTAAAAGATGAAGACTTGCTGGAAGAATGGCAGTTGCCTAAAAAGCCTCTTGACATCAGTATTTACACTCCTGCAGGTTATTTCCAGCAGTACAAAGAAAAAGGAATTCCGACAGATTTTCCGTTTACAATTAGCCCGTCAGAATTAAGCGCCTATGACTGGTGCAATGCGTTTGATATAAAACTATCTGAACCAATAGGAGTTGCAATTGAATCAGTAATCGCAAAAATAAAAGAAGAAAAAGAAAATTATTCAGTAGAAAATATAATAAAAGAGATTGAAGAAAATAATAAAATAGAAACAAACACAAAACTTGCAGCAATTAACAGGTTTATCGCAGCTAAGTCATGGGGAGTGTTCAGCGAAGAAAGCACGCCGTTAAGGGAAATTGTTGCAGGCGGAAAAGTTTCTGTCCTGGATATAAGTGCATACAAGGAATGGGGAGTAAAAACACTAGTAACAGGAATCCTCTGCAAAAAATTAATGGAAGAAAGAACAATCGCAAGAAAAAAAGAGGAGATGGAAGATGTAAAAAAAGGCCACTCATATTTTGAAACAACATTGGAAACAACAGGAGAAGAACTGCCGCTGGTCTGGATATTAATTGATGAAGCCCATTCCTTCATTCCTAAAGACAAAACAACAGCAGCAACAGATGCCCTGGTGCATATTTTAAGAGAAGGACGTCAGCCAGGAATTAGCTTGATACTCGCAACACAGCAGCCGGGAGAAATCCATACAGACGTTATCACACAGACAGATATAGTCCTGAGCCACAGGATAACAGCAAAAAGAGATGTTGAAGCACTAAACGCAATGATGCAGACCTATCTTCCCGGTGCAATACAGAAATATTTTGACATGCTTCCTAGAATGAGGGGATCAGCATTGATACTTGATGATAACTCTGAAAGAATATATCCCCTGCAGATAAGGCCGAGATTTACATGGCACGGCGGAGAAGCCCCTACAGCACTTAAGGCAAAAGGAAAAGCAGCAGCAGAATTAGGATTGTGAAATCTCTAAAATTCCGTTTAATGCAGAAGGCAGTTTAATTACATTATCACTGCCGGAAAAATGCCCCTTATTTTTTTCAAAAATTATTTTTGCATTTAATTTATCTTTGAATATTTTTATATTTTCTGTTAGAACATACGGATCATTATCAGAAAATATAGCCACAAATTTTTTGGCATGATCAAGAATTTTATCAAAATTTATTTTTGTTTTCAGCCACGGTTCAGCTATTTTATAAGCCCCTTCTTCCTCAGTTGCTGCCTGCGCAAGACTAAACCAGCCTGCAACAAATACTGCTCCGCCAGCCTTCGCATCTTTTGGTAACGATTCAAGATAACGCAGAATTGTCTGACATCCAATAGAATGACCTGCAAAATAAGTGTCTTTATCAGGAACCTTAACTGCTTTAGATAAAAAAGAAACCCATTTTTTAATATTTGGACTTCCAGATAGGGGCATCTTTAATACATTAACATCAAAATTTCTCTTTTTCAATTCTTCCTTCAGCCATGGAAACCATCCCTCTTCAGGAAAACCATCCCATCCATGAACAATAAAAACTCTTTTTACCATAGTGTCTCCTGGAGATTAATAATATATAAATATGCGCGTTCAGAAGCTACTTCTGTCAGTCATTCTTTCGTCTTCGGGTGTTCACATCATCATTACGCACAACATCAAACAGCATAAAAGCTTAAAAATTTACCTAATCACTGGGCTGTAAAGTAAACGTCGCCTAGTTTACCTAAATTTGTTCATATACAGATAATTTTAAAAGCTTCGGTAACCTAATAAGTTTATGAAAATTATGAAGTCGGTTGATAAAAAAGTAGGCAATACAACTTATTACAAATATAAAATAAATCTTCCTAAAAAAGTCGTTGAAGAAAGCAAATTATTAGAAAAAGAATTAAAAGTTGAACTTCAAGACAATAAAATTGTTATAGAAAAAAAATAATTTATTTTATTTTATATTTACTAGTTTTTGTTGTTCCTTCATGCTCAAGTAATCCCTCTTCAACTAGCTTATTTAACATTTTTAATGCAGTAACTCTTGAGACTCCTAAATATTTCATAACCTTAGAAGAGGTTATTTTTTCATTTTTCTTTATCATAGAAAATAGTTTAATCATTTTAACGTCTTTAGATATTTTATGGCTTAAACTTTTTTTGACATAAAAAGATGATGGAGAGTCACCATTTACCTTAAATTATAGTTTTATTATTCGTAACA